>JAWQFQ010000050.1:0-46763 GCA_035967975.1 Scytonema sp. PMC 1070.18 | reverse complement strand
ACAGCGCTACTCTAGCTTGTCAGCTGGTCAGTTATTTTTGCCAGCCTGCACTAGCATCCTGGTAGAGTAACCCTAAAAAGTATATACTGCTGCTATTGAATCAACGCAAACGATGCTATTTAATCCCTATTTTCCAAGCGCTGCTTCAGTTCTCGGATTGCTGCACTGGTATTGCGGTCATACGCCACTTGTAAACAACAAGAAATTACCATACCCACATCGATATTGGGAAAATACCGACTCCCAGCCTGATTTAGATACTCTGTTCCCTGCAACCCATAAACCGACAACTGATTTTTACGCCATAGCCAAACTTCAGGTACTTGGTAAGGGAGGTAATCATTGACATCAGAATAGCTAGTAACATCAATTTCCAGTACCAGATCTGGCGGTGGATCATTACGCCAGTCAATCCGCTCTTTACCGGAAACCGCTTGCCAATGGTCAATATAAAAGCAATAGTCTGGTTCAATACCGCTCTCTTCGGGAAGTTCCATTGTCACGGGCGTAAAAGCATCGTATTCTTGTCCTATGTGATCCAGTAGCGTTGTGATGACATTGGCAATTAAATGAGCGTCCCGTCCATGTTTCGGAAGGGGAGCAAGAAGAAGCAATGCATCAAGAAATTTAAATTTATGGTAAGTCTCTATGCAGATGAACAATTAAGTATTAACTTTTGCTATTGGAAATGAAGTAAGCGTTCAGCCATCAGCTATCAGCCGTCAGCTTTCATAAGCTATAGCGGTTGAGTAGAGTTTAAGTTACAGTTAGTAGCCCCAGAAACCCGGTATCTTAAAGATACCGGGTTTCTCGCCTTTTACGGGTTTTTCACCTTTTACGAATGATGGGCGGATTGCTATAGCCCTAACGTTAACTCTGACTTCATTTTATAACCCGTTTTAACGGGTTTTAGCTTGAGCGCCCGAATTTTAATTCAGGGCAAATCCTGCCTCCTCTATTTACGGGACAACCAACACTGGACAAGGAGAAAGATTAATCACGCGGCTGGTGACACTATCATTTGCTCCTTCATCTGTCAAGCCCAATCCTCGACAACCCATAATGATTAAATTTGCGTCTATTTCATCCGCAACATCACAAATGGTAAAGGCTGGTTTACCTTGACGTTCTATGGTTTCGGCTTGAATTCCCATTTGGGAAAATAAAGCCTTAGCACTTTCGAGGAGTTTAGCAACTGTCTCTGGTGAGGACATAACATCTCCACCAGATTCTGTGGCGGCTTCTTCCACCACACTGAGCAGTACCAAGCGGCTGCTGTAGGTTTGCACAATTTGGGCGACTACCTCAGCGGCTTCCCGCGCTTCCCGACTCTGGTCAACTGGAAATAAAACAGTTTTAAACATATGGATTCACCTCCGCCCCCCTGACTCGGTAAAATCTGGATGGATATACATATCAAAACATAGCAAAAAGGCAATCAGGAGGTTCGTGTCATGTCAAAGAAAACTATAGCAAATCTGTCTGCGGCAGACTTGTCTGGTAAACGCGCCCTAGTGCGGGCTGACTTTAACGTACCTCTAGATGATGCCGGTAACATCACAGATGATACTCGCATCCGGGCAGCTCTACCAACCATTCAAGATTTGACGCAAAAAGGTGCTAAAGTCATTCTAGCAAGCCATTTTGGTCGTCCTAAGGGTGTGGATGACAAACTTCGTTTGACTCCGGTTGCTAAACGTCTTTCTGAGTTACTGGGACAAGAAGTCATTAAAACAGATGACTGTATTGGCGATGATGTTGCTACTCAAGTAGGGGCGATGCAAAACGGTCAAGTCCTTTTATTGGAAAATGTGCGCTTCCGTAAAGAAGAAGAGCAAAATGACCCAGAATTTGCTAAGCAACTCGCCGCAAATGCGGATTTGTATGTCAATGATGCTTTTGGTACCGCACACCGCGCCCACGCTTCTACTGAAGGCGTGACAAAGTACCTCAGTCCCTCTGTTGCTGGGTACTTAATTGAAAAGGAATTGCAGTACCTACAAAGCGCTATTGAAAATCCCCAACGTCCTTTGGCGGCGATTATCGGTGGTTCCAAAGTGTCCAGCAAAATCGGTGTCATTGAAACCCTTTTAGAGAAGTGCGACAAACTCATCATTGGTGGGGGGATGATTTTCACCTTCTTTAAAGCCCGTGGTTTGAATGTCGGTAAGTCTCTGGTTGAAGACGACAAGCTGGAATTGGCTAAATCTCTGGAAGCAAAAGCAAAAGAAAAGGGGGTTACTTTCTTACTTCCTACAGATGTGATAGTCGCTGATAAATTTGCGGCTGATGCTAACTCTCAAACTGTCAGCGTGGAAAACATTCCCGATGGTTGGATGGGATTGGATATTGGTCCGGAATCTGTGAAACTTTTCCAAGAAGCTCTTGCTGATTGCAAGTCGGTGGTTTGGAATGGTCCTATGGGTGTGTTTGAATTCGATCAGTTTGCAAAAGGTACTGAGGCGATCGCCCACACTCTTGCTGATATTAGCAAACAAGGTGCTACCACTATCATCGGTGGTGGTGACTCCGTAGCGGCTGTGGAAAAAGTTGGTTTAGCTGACCAAATGAGCCACATCTCCACCGGTGGTGGCGCTAGCTTGGAGTTACTCGAAGGTAAAGTATTACCTGGTATCGCCGCGTTAGATGAAGCGTAAACAAGGATAGTAGATAGTGGATAGTAGTTGGTAGTATTTCCACTAACCACTATCTACTAACTACTTACAATCTCTTGCCACTCAGATTCAGAAAGGGGATTTACTTCTAATTGCGCGTCAAAACAGGCACTAGCAGAAGTAGTCAGCGCAGCAATAATTGTTTCAATATCTAAGTTTTGGGGAAGTTGTACGGGTGTAAAAGATTTCGCACCGAATACACGAGCAAACAACTCCGCATCGGGCTGCAAACGGATAGAACCATGTTGCAAAATTGCTCCTCCCCGTCGCAGTTGGGCGCTACCGATGAGTTTTGTACCATTTGGTAAAACTAAATCAGCACCAGTTGCGGTTCCAAAACAGTTGGGATTATGGATGTAGCCTCGCCCAGCTGTACCGTAATGTAACTCTATGCCGAGCGATCGCCATCCTTGAATCAGAAACTCACAAATTTTTTGGTACATCTGAACGCGATTCCCAGCCAGTCCAGATGTCACAACAGCGTAAGTTAAATCCCCCTGATGCAGCACCGCTCGTCCCCCTGTTGGACGCCGCACCAAGTCTACTTTCTCACTCTTCCAAACCAAATGCTGCCAATGTTCAGGATATTTATGCTGATGATAGCCCAAGGAAATGGCAGATGGCGACCAAGTGTAAAACCGTAGAGTTGAGGGATGCTTACCCAACAGGTGTTGTTCTATAAGCCAGCGGTCAATAGCCATCTGCACTGTACCACTGGCTTGGATTAATGGAATCAGTCGCCACACAAAAGTTAAGCTGCTCCAAACTCGGATTGTAACGCTTCGTCATTATCATCGGCGATAGTTGCCACAATGGTAATCAAGCGAGACGCTTCACCAGCCGACAAATCTGCTAGAGTGCGTGTCGCTAATACGACAACTTGGTCTTCTATAATAGCGAAACGGGACTCAAAGGTGCTAGATGCATTCATTTCCAACAAATGACGCATCAATCTGGGTTCATCTTGAGCAGGTAACTTGAGCACTGCTGACCAAACTGTTAGAGTATCTTCGTCGGTTGTCCCAGTTAATTGGACATAAACTTCCACGGTTCCATACTTAAACTTCCACTGGTAGCCACCCTCTGAAGGATGACTTACCATTGCGCTGTCATCTTGTTCGAGAGTGTCGATGACATTCTCAATTACCTCTACATGGTTGATTCCCGTTGTTTCCTCAATAAACTCATTGATGAGTTCGCTGTCAGAAAGGTCTTCCGTTGTATTGGTTGCAACCGTTTCTTGCTCTGATTGGTAGCTTGTCATACAGAATTTTTAACTCAACAGCATAATTGTTACTCTAGACTTAATTTATAACTTGTCGGCAGAATTATTGTTAGTTCCTTAAGTAGCGTTTATAACATTTTTGTATTCAGAATTTTGTCAATAAGTTAATATACTTAGTCATTCCGCCAAACTTTAAATGGCTGATTGTGACTTTCCCATGTGCGAATGTCCAAATGAAGCTCTGTTTTACGGAAGTAGACTTCTTCGTAAGCAAGCCGCAAATTGCGCTCAAGACTGTTTGGTCAGTACGGAACAGATTAGGGCTGCTGTATGAAGAAGTTTCAAGACGGTCAAAATCTGCATCGACAATCGCTAAAATTCCCGGAAAACTTGATTTTTCCAGAATTTTCAGAACCTCAATAACACGCTGTTTACTAGAAGGTTTGCCTGAAACACTAACTAATTTACACGCTAATTTGTCAACAAAACGCTCGTAGAAAGTTTTGTCGGAAGTACCTTCCACTAATAAAAAATTTCCTGAATAAGTACTGCGTTGTAATCTAATTGCGTTGGCTTCACGGTCAACTGAAAGTAAATCTCTCACTTTTCTGGTCCTTTCAATTCAACCGTCAAATCCCACCGATCTTGAATAATATCTGGTGAGTGAGTAGCCATCAGTATATCTAAGTCCACAAGCTTTATGATTTCTTTCAAGTCTTTTAAAAACTGAATTTGCCATCCTACATGAAGAGATAGTTCAGGCTCATCAATCAAGACTAGGGAGTTAGGTTTAACTTTAAAAAGTAATTCATAGAGAAGAACTAATTCATGTTGCTCACCAGATGATAAGTCCGTGGGGGAAAGAGTTTTTGATTTAGATAACGAGGAATTATAACGCGTTGTAAAAATGAATCCCTTGTCCTTGCTAAAGTTCATTTCTTTATAGGAATACGCAAACTTATTATTAATAATCCTCTTTAATAAATCTATCTTGCTGGCTATTTCAGTAAAAACACTTAGCTTTTTTTCCACATCTTCAACATATACCGATAATGCATTTTTGGTGCTTTCATCTATGTCTTGTGGCTGAATTTGAAATTCTGAGTCTTCATCCTTATCTAAAAGACCTACTTCTATAAGACGAGAACGAGTCGCCTCAAGTTCGTTGAGTTGATAACGAAGTTGTTCATCTGTTAAATCTGGTGATGGTTGTTGTTTGACAACCCTGACTGGAAAAGTTCTATCCAAAGATTGTGATGTTGTACCATATTCCTTAAACTTATCTTCCATAAACTTGGCAAGTTCATCAGAATATGCAGAGACAGTGGATAACATTGAAGGCATTCCAGAATATCTTCTAGAAGAACGATGAGGAACAACTCTTAGCAAACGTTGCGATTCTACGAGGTGAATATGGATATTACTCTTCAATTGTTCTAGCCATTCAGGCTCTTTTTGTGGTTTTAATTCTAATGGCAATGAATCTTGAAAGCGATCTAAAACTTCTTCCAAAGAAAGCAATTCTTCGGTGGGAAGATACATCCATTTTCTGGGACTTACTCGTTCCAGTCCTGGTACTGCATCGTTTAAAATCCTAATCTCAAAGTCCAGATCGGGAGTCATCTTTCTTTTCGGGAGAGGAAAAGTAATTTCCTGTAAATTAGGCTGAGGAAACGTGAAAATTATATTGTTCTTCTCTGTCTCTTCCCAATGCTCAGCATTTTTTTGAATCTCAACACTACTACTATCATCAAATTCAACGCGAAAATTGCTAAACGGGATAGTTTGCAATTCTGCATATCGGGAGTTAAAAAAGCAATTCAAGATTCTCAAGATTGCTGTTTTTCCAAAACCATTAGGACCATGTATGATGGTAATCCGCTCATCCTCCGCTCATCCATATTCAACGGAATCACATGGTCAAAAATTCCAAATAAGCCTCTGACGGAAATTTCCTTAATTCGCATAGTCATTGAGTCCAATAGCCCTAGGCTTCATTAATTGTAACCGCTACAGATTTTTTCGTTGAAAAGGAACAACAAATGGGGCGAAAGCTGAAAATCAAACTTTATCAGTAATTGGCTCCTCAAGTGGTAAGCTGACAAAATGACGTGTACGTATTGTATGAAAGCTAGGTGGACAATACCAGCCCCTCGAATACGAAGAAATGTTAAGATACTTGCCATCACTAGTATTGCTTATTTTGACTGATTTATGTCCTCCGTGTCTCCAGTAACTCACATTTATGATGTTCGTCAGTTGGGTATTAATCCCGATCGCTGGTATGTTGTTGCTCGTAGTCATGAGGTGAAAACTCAGCCAGTGGGTGTGACGTTGTGGAAACAGGCGATCGTACTCTACCGCGACAGCACCGGACAAATCCACGCTTTGGAAGATAAATGTCCCCATCGGTTAGTGAAGCTGAGTCACGGACAAATCATTGGAAACGAGTTGGAATGCGCTTATCACGGTTGGCGCTTTAATGAAAAGGGTGAATGTGCAGCTGTTCCCTATTTAACCGATAATCAAAAACTACCCAGTTGTAAAATTCGCCGTTATCCCGTCCAAGAACAAGACGGTTTTATCTGGCTTTTCCCAGGAGATGTAGAGACTTTGCAGACAACCTCTCTACAACCAATGGGGCTTCCAGAGTGGGAGCATCTTAATTATATTGCCACCGTTTCTATCATTAACTGTAAAGCTCATTATTCTTATTTAATAGAAAACCTGATGGATATGTATCACGGACATTTGCATCAGGACTACCAAGCTTGGGCAGAACCGATATTAGAAGATATCTATGAAGATTCCGAGCGTGTTGACGCTCATTATAACGCTCAAAGTTATTACAAAATTGATAAAATTTGGTCTATTTCACAATTATTTTTTCCGGCTTTGCGTCGCCTTCATCCCGAACCTTTAGATGTCAGCTATATTTATCCTCACTGGTGTTCAACTCTGGGCAAAGACTTTAAAATTTACTGCTTATTATGTCCAATCAATGAGACACAAACAAAAGCTTATTTGATTCATTTCACATCATTAAATGCCTTTTGGCGCTTGCATAAATTACCTGTATGGTTTCGGCGGTTTATAAAAGATAGTTTGTTTGGGGCTGCACAAAAGTTTCTGGATGGATTGGTGCGTCAAGATGTGCTAATGATTGAGGAAGAACAGCAAGCTTATTTGGAAAATCCTCAAAGACGGAGTTATGAGTTAAATCGAGCTTTGGTGAGTGTACAAAGGTTGATGAGGAGTCAGGTAGCGCATTTATGAGTGACGGAGTTAGGAAATTACAGCGTTTTAAGTATCAAAGAGAAGTGCTATGTCAATACTGCTCGGATAAGGGAAGATTAGAAACCCAGTTTCTCCAACAATACCTTCGCCAAAATGAGGTATCACAAAAACACGGCAAAATCACACGATAGTTGAAAATATAGGGGTTTTATTTTGAGCTAAAAGCAAAAGCTTGAAACCCTTGCTGGGCTTTGAACTCAAATAAAACGCCTCTTGCGAAAATCAGCACCGTGTTTTGAAAGCTTCAGCTTTTGCCAAAAAAACAAAAAACCTTAATTTAGCGTAGAGGCTGAAAGCTTGATTTCTCGTAAAATGGCGAAGGTATTGTCCAAGAAACCAGGTTTCTGGCACGTTGCTGGTATCTCAACTACTGTTAACCGAGCAGTATTGCCCTACACCCAACTGTGTTAGGGGTTTTCGTTTGGGTGAGGGTGTGGGTGCGATCGCCCCTGTGGATATCCACGCACTAACTTATGTCTGAGGTAGGGTCAACTTTTTGTGGGTATTTGGAGTTCCAACGACACACAATTCTTAATCAGGAGATTAAGAATTGCTAATTTCTGGGGAAGATTTACGTAAATCAGTTTTTCAGAAAGCGAGTAAGCTGTGGAAGCTTAGCTAATCAATCTAAGTTAAAGATGAAAACAATAGAGAAGAGTCTTGCAATGGTTGCCGCTGCAACAATGCTATTCGGTTTGGTTGGCACTTCATCAGCATTTGCTGATGATGACTCAATAACAAAAAACTGCACACCCATAAAACTTATAAGACCAAATGGGTCACTATTTGTCGATTCAACCACACGTGATGTTGAAGTTGAACTTACTTGGCGGAATAGCGAATCTGGAGCATCGGCTGGAATGAAAAGAGCTACTATTAAAAACTACGCTGGTCGAGTTATCACAATCACCACCTTCCGATGGCAAGCAGATGACGAAGAAAAAAAAGAACCGTTTCGTGGTCCGGGCGGCACAATTCAGCCATTCAATGAATTTGCTGCTCGTTACAATCCCAACCACCATGTCAAAACATGGCTAGAAAAACCCGCACTCTACATAAATAGGAATCTAGACCCACGCCTAAATGTGGGGGTAGCAGTCAAGGATGATGACGGAGACATTATTGCGAGAGGGTCCGTTCAATGTAGACCTTCTAACTAACTAGAAAATTAGGAAACCCCACACACCCTACACTCTCAAACCCCTTATGTAGTGTGGGTTTGGGGTGTAGGGGTTAATTTTCCCCTACATAGTACAATTACTTAGAAACCATACACTATCGTACAGTTGGGGTTATACTTTAAACGGTCATAAAATGAGCTTTACTAAAAGTTTGAAATTTCAGACTGAGCAAGGAATTTAATTCCTTTTTATGCGTTTGATGTGCTGTATCTATAAAATTAGAAATTGCTAATTTAAATTCCGAAAATTCTGGGTAATACTTTGAATACAAGCATTGTTTTTTGACCAACTTCCACAATCGCTCTATTAAGTTTAAATTGGGGGAATAAGAAGGCAAATATAGGAATTCCATTTTGAGGTTATCCGCTAATTCTTGTACTAATTTACATTTTGGGGATCTGGCGTTATCACAAACTATAGTAATTGGAATATTTAATGGCAGCGCTGCAAGTTTCCGTAGCAGTTCACAAATACTTTCAGCATTAATATAAGTTTCATTAGTGATGGTGATAATTTCATGCGTAATAGCATTTAATGCTCCCAAAACATTAAACCTTTTTCGCCCAGAGGGTGACTTAATAAATATTCTCTCGAAACACCAAACCCATCCTAAAAAAGCTCCAATAACCTAAACTAAAACTAATGGACGAACAGGAGGAAGTTAAACTTTCGCCAGGTGGACTGAAAAAACTTGGCAATCTTGCTATTCTAAAAGATAAGATCGTAGCGGAATCGATTCGGGAGCGTGGGGGAGGTCAAGGTCAAGTGAATCAATTACGAACAGATTATCAAAATTTTAGGGTAGGTGAGTTAGCAAATCTTGCAGCCACAGGAGATGCAGACGCAGAAACTGCTATTAAAATTCTTAAACAAGCTAGAAAAAAATGTGAAAAATATGGTAATGCATGAATTTCCTATTGGACAAGCATTAACAGGAGTAGCAGTACTTGAAGACAAAGAATTTGGCGGACATGAACTTTGTTTAGACAAGGTTCAACTTAATTTTCAGAATAGAACAGTTACATTGCTACCACTTAGTGACACTGATGAAATAGAGATTATACAAGAAGCTTCTTCCAATGCTATTTCCTTAGACATTCCATTGTGGTGTAAGTCTTTTATTGCTAAAAAGCTTAGGTCTGTATGGGTATGTGAAAATGACCAAGGTTATCGAGATCAAGTCATTTTTGCATTTGAGTATTTACGACCTAGTATTTCATTTGTTGCAGAGGGTTCTGTTCTCAAAGTTTTCTGTTATGAACAAATAAACCGCGTACAAGAATTTGAAAATAATTTCCAGCATACTCAAGTATCTTGAGTTTTAAAGAATACATATTAGTTTGTTGGAGTTGAAAGCGATCGCTCTTCCAAATCACATAAACTGAAAATATTAGAATTGCCATAGTACATCTGATTTTAGATGAGACAACGTGGACAAAATTATAACAGGAACTCCCAATCTAGAAGAAATTAAAACTATAGTTTTACAGTTACCTGTTGAAGAACTGATGGAGTTAATGGCGGCTATTGAAGAAAGACTCGAAACTGTTAGAATGATGCGATTAGCTGAAACAGGGTTTCAGGAGTGGAACGAGCCAGAGGAAGATATTTATTAGGTAAGTTAGCAAATCTTGCAGCTACAGGAGATGCAGAAGCGGAAACTGCTATCATTGCCATAGTACATATGCTTTATGAGACAGCTTGGAAAAAATAGAATTGCAACTTGATGAAAAAACCCTTGAAAAAGCGCTTTGGTTGGCAAAGTTGCGGCATTGGGACTTGACAAAATTAATTGCATATGCAGTTGATCGACTGGAGGTGTCAGAACCACCGCAAGACAATTTGTTAGGGCTTTTTGCTGACGATCCTGAATCGGTAGATCAGATGCTAGACGAAGTTATGAAAGATCGAGCAGCACACCCATTAAATAAACGCTTTGAATTGACAAGTAGTAAATGATGCGATCGCCAATACTGCAAGGGTTATAGTGCTCATCCCGTTTTGATCCCCCCAGCCCCCCGATGAATTGGGGGGTTTAAAGCCCCCCTTCATAAGGGGGGTTGGGGGGATCGAGTCTTAACCGACAAGTATTGATGCGATCGCACATCTTCTTCACAAAACTTCACAAATGCGGAATTAAGTTGGGCGTGGCAAAATAAAAGCATAGGAGTGTAGCTCAATGTATCAAGAGCTACGCCAAATTGTGGTTTACATAACATGAGCTACTGCCTAAATCCCTTTTGTCCAAATCCCCAAAACACGAATGATGGGAAGTTTTGCCAGACTTGTGGGTCAAAATTACTCCTCAAAGAACGTTATCGTGCCATTAAACCGATAGGACAAGGAGGTTTTGGCAGAACTTTCTTGGCGGTGGATGAGGATAAACCATCGAAACCACGTTGCGTGATTAAGCAATTTTATCCTCAAGCGCAAGGGACTAGCACTGTGCAAAAAGCGGTGGAGTTGTTTACCCAAGAGGCGATGCGTTTAGATGAGTTGGGTAAACATCCACAAATTCCAGAACTGCTTGCCTATTTTACTCAAGAAGATAGACAGTATCTCGTACAAGAGTTTATTGACGGGCTGAACTTAGCCGAAGAAGTAGCACAAAGAGGCGCTTTTAGTGAAGCTGACATTCGACAATTGCTAAATGAGTTATTACCTGTACTCCAGTTTTGCCATGCAAGACAAGTTATTCATAGAGACATCAAACCAGAAAACATTATCCAACGCAGAACCCCGCAATCTATTAGCGGGAATATAGTTCTGGTAGATTTTGGTGCAGCAAAAGAAGCAACTTACACAGCTTTAAACCGAACTGGTACTAGTATTGGTAGCCCGGAATATGTTGCACCCGAACAAATGAGAGGAAGGGCAAGTTTTGCAAGTGATATATACAGCTTGGGTGCAACTTGTGTTCACTTGTTAACTAATATCTCTCCCTTTGATTTGTACGATATTTACCATGATGTTTGGATTTGGCAGCAGTTTTTAAAAACCACCGTCAGCAATGAACTAAGTTTTATTATCAACAAAATGTTAGAAACTGCTGTGATGCGGCGTTATCAAACAGTAGATGAAGTATTGAAAGATTTAAACCAAACTCAGCAGTTAGCAATCCAACCTGTTACTACTACATCACCTAAGACAACTCCACCAGCCTTTGTTAGTAAAGCTAATGATGCGATTGATAGAGAATTACAGGAAATGAAATCAACATTTATTGGTGGAAGTCCTTCTCACAAAAATGTAAATCCTCCATCTCAGCCACAAAAACCTCAGCTTTCTATGCCAGGGAGTAGCAATTCCAATAATAATGTTAATACAAATACGACATCTCAGTCACAAAAACCTCAGCCTTCTAGCAAAAGCAAAATTGATGATGAATTAGAAGAATTGAGGAAAAAATACAATGAATGAGACCCGCAAATTTCAACTGGTTCCTCCACAAAAAAAAGAACAGCGTTTAGCTAGTATGAAAAAATTCCGGGATACACTTGCTGTTAAGGGAGAACCTTTAAGTGCTACTGTCGTTAATGCACGTATTGAGGAGCGAAATTGAATTATTTGGATACAAGTATTGTAGCTCCTTTATATTGGGCAGAGGCGTTAAGCAATACAGTAGAGGAAATAGTATTAAGTGAAACTGAGCTTGGTTTGAGTCAATTAGTTGTGGTGGAACTTGCTTCTGCATTATCGCGTCGGGTGAGGATGCGTGAAATAGCTCAAGATGACGCAACAGCTATAGTCGAAAGGTTTCAAACTGATATAGATAGTGGTTTTTATACTCGTATTATGCTCGAAACGATTCATTATTGCTAGAGCGCCGGGACAGTGTTCACTCGTGGGGCTAAAAAACCCGGTTTCTCTCATTGAAAAGACTGATTTTCCGTTGAGCAAGGTCGAAGAAACCGGGTTTTTAGGATTTCTGTACCGATGCTTTAGGACTTATATTAACCCGTTTTAACGGGTTTGAGCTTTTAGCCCGAATTTTAATTCAGGGCTGATTAAAAAGGGGACTCTGAAACTCAGAGTCCCTCTGAAAACTTTATACTTAAACTCTCTACAAACTCACAAACCTTGAAGATGCGGTTGGTTGCGCTGCTTGTAGAGGATTTGGCGTTCTTTGTTGTTTACGATTTATTCTCGGTAATTGGCACCCACTCGGTATGAAAAACACCGGGTTTATCCAGACGCTCGTAAGTATGTGCGCCGAAGTAGTCGCGTTGTGCTTGGGTGAGGTTTTGAGGTAAGCGATCGCGACGATAGCTGTCGAAGTAATCTAGAGATGCACTAAATGCTGGCACTGGAATACCCAGTTTTGCTGCGGTTGCCAATACTTCGCGCCACGCTGATTGTCTATCAAGAATGGTCTGCTTGAATTCAGGAGCTAACAAGAGGTTAGGCAGGGCTGGATTTTCGCCAAATGCATTTTTAATCTTGTTCAAAAATCCAGCACGAATGATACAGCCGCCTTTCCAAATCCGCGCCAATTCGCCCAGTTGCAAATTCCAGTTATAGGTTTGGGAAGCTTTAGATAGCAAAGCCATTCCTTGAGCGTAGGAGCAGATTTTCGAGCAATAGAGGGCGTCACGTACCTTATTAATAAACTCTTTGGTATCCCCCTCATACTTACCTGTGGGACCTGTAAGTTCCTTGGATGCTGCTATCCGTTCTTGCTTATAAGAAGATATAATCCGACCGTTAACTGCTGCGATAATTGTTGGAATAGAAACTCCCAATTCCAAAGCAGTCTGTACTGTCCAACGTCCGGTTCCCTTTTGACCTGCGGAGTCAACAATCAAATCTACCAAGGGTAGATTGGTATCTGGGTCAATGTAGGGGAAGATGTTCGCTGTAATCTCAATCAAAAACGAATTCAGCTCATCTGTAGTGTTCCATTGAGCAAACACTTCATGGAGCTGCTTATGATCTAGTCCAACAGCATTCTTCAGCAAGTCATATGCCTCAGCAATGAGCTGCATATCGCCATACTCAATGCCGTTGTGTACCATTTTGACATAGTGACCGGAGCCACCAGGACCGATATAAGTTACACAAGGACCGTCATCAACCTGGGCAGCAATTTTGGTGAAAATTGGCTCCAGATATTGATAAGAGCTTTGCGTACCTCCCGGCATAAGTGAAGGTCCGTTCAGCGCTCCTTCCTCACCACCACTGACCCCCATACCAATGAACCGAAAACCAGCTGGTTCTAGTTCTTGGGTACGTCGATCTGTATCTTCAAACCAAGAGTTACCACCGTCGATAATGATGTCGCCTTCGTCTAGCAAGGGTCTGAGTTGACCAATCACGGCATCTACAGGCTTACCTGCTTGTACCATGATTAAAATTCTTCTTGGACGTTCCAAAGAAGCAACGAACTCTTCTAGCGTAAACGCGGCTTTGACGTTTCTTCCGTTGGCACGCTCCGCCATGAATCGATCGGTTTTGTCGCGCGAGCGGTTGTAAACTGCGATTGGAAAGCCGTTTCGCTCTACGTTGAGAGCGATGTTCTCACCCATAACGGCTAGACCAATCACACCAAAGCTTTGTAGTGTCATATATTTTCTTGGCTAACTCTTGCTGATTCTTCTTTATCTTTAGGTTAGTCCGAGATTTTGGCTTCTCTCCTAAAGAAGACATTAAGACTTTACAAACAGAGTATAAATACACAAAGACTACAAATCATTAATTTTAATTTGTGTCCATATCAACAATTTTTACCGAAAATTTGCAAAATTAATTGAAGGGGAATCGGGAGTTGGGAATGGGGAATAGGGAATATACAATCTGTGATTGGTGTTCGCTACTCTCCACTCACCACTCACCACTCCCCAGTCCAACGACACAGAAGGAGTAACCACAAGATGCTGGCATATGTCCTGGCGTTGACAGTCGGTTTGGGTAGTGTAGCTTTTTATGCTGCAGCTTTCTTTTTTCCCGAAATCCACCGCAAAAATGACTTCATTTTGAGTGGTGTAGCAGCCTTTTACGCCTTGGTTTTGTGGATATTTGCACCGCGCATTACTGGGGGTCTTTTGCTGGGTCATGTGGCTAGTGTCACACTTTTGGGTTGGTTAAGTTGGCAAACCCTCTCTTTGCGCTATCAACTCACTCCCAATGCACAACGAACCCAGGTTCCTAGTTCGGAACAGTTAAAAACTGACCTTCAGCAGCGGGTTTCTCGCTTTCCGCTTTCACAGCAGTTTGCTCAATTTCAAATGTGGTTTCGTCGCAACTTCACTGGTGTAAAAGACAAAGTTCAACATATTGGGGAGCAAAAAACACCTCCAACCCCCACTCAAAAACCTGCGGTTGAGGTTGTTGACGAACGCACTTCTACACCAGAACAACCCACTCCCCCTGCTACGGAAACAACAACTCCAACAGCGGAAAAACCAACGGAGACAGTTACAACTGCTAATACATCACCAACGGTGACTGTAACACCCCCGACTCCACCCAATCCTCCATCTTCAGATTTGATAGAAGAGGCTCAAGAGACGGCTGAAGACAAAACAACACCTCCTCCTGTTGAGGAAATTGCTCCTGATGCTTCCCTTGCTCCTCCAGCAGAAGCACCTCCCGGTAAAATTCCACCAAATTCTACAGAACAAAGTTGAGAAGAGAAAAAACAGATCGGTAATCTTATAGCACCGAAGGGAATACGGTTCGGTTAACGGTAATGGCGACTAGAGAAACCCGGTATCTTTGAGATACCGGGTTTCTGACACGTATGCCTATCCGAACCATATTGGCACCGAAGGGAGTAGCTAAGAGCCAAGAACTTATATACTTTGCACGGGAACAAACAACAGATGAGCGATTCAGCTTTCAGCTATGAGCTATAAGCTTTTGGCTGAATGCTCATAGCTGAAAGCTGACCGCTTAAAGTATAGCTAATATCGGCACTGAATCACTCATCTCAATTTATTCCTGTGCCCAGTATATTCGCAGCCATTTTCTTTTGCATTTCTGGCTCTGTGGTCACTTCACGTTTATCAATTGGTAAACTCTTGTCCGACTGCAAAAATTCTTCAAATAATTCAAAAAATCTTTCTAGGGCATCAATTTCATCTTCTGAATAAAAGAGAATAATTCTAGACCAAGATTGAGTTGAATGCTGATTAAACCGCTGCTCTATCCACTCTTGAAACTTCTCAAATTCTTGTTCTTCTTCAGTGACTGGCACATCTACTTGGCGAAGACCAAAAGTATATCCGTCTAAAAAAGTTTGCAGATGAGTAATTGAACGCTTACCTAAATACAGCGCAGGTCTTTGTTTAATTTTGTATAGAATTTGATAAAAACTTATCATAATCTTATCTCTCAATTATCAGTACATCAGCCTCATTATGGTTTACAATAAGATAAGTTAAGATTCAATGCAGCAAGCACGCCTTTTGCTGTGTGCTCATTGGATGCGATCGCCCATTTGAGTTGATGAAGTTGGTCTTCTTACGGATAATGGTAGGAAGACAAAGTCATTTTTTCTTATAATCAGTGCTGTGACAGAAACTGGAAGCTACAAGGATACGGTAAACCTACCTAAGACTAAATTTGATATGCGGGCGAACGCTGCTAAGCGGGAACCGGAAATCCAAAAGTTTTGGGAAGAGAATAAAATTTATGAACGCCTGTCGGAAAATAATCCAGGTGAATTATTTATACTGCACGATGGACCACCCTACGCAAATGGTGCGCTCCACCTAGGTCACGCTTTAAATAAAATTCTTAAAGACATTATTAACCGCTATCAATTGCTAAGAGGGCGGAAAGTTCGTTACATTCCAGGATGGGACTGTCACGGATTGCCTATCGAACTGAAAGTTTTGCAAAATATGAAACCAGCAGAACGGCAAAACTTGACGCCTTTACAATTGCGGCAAAAAGCAAGAGATTTTGCTCTATCTACAGTAGATGAACAGCGCGAAGGTTTCAAACGCTACGGGATTTGGGGCGACTGGGATCATCCTTACTTAACTTTAAATCCAAAGTACGAAGCAGCGCAAATCGGTGTTTTCGGTCAGATGGTGTTAAAAGGCTACATATATCGAGGATTGAAGCCAGTACACTGGAGTCCCAGTTCTAAAACAGCTTTAGCAGAAGCGGAGTTGGAGTACCCTGAAGGTCATACTTCCCGTAGTATCTACGCTGCTTTCCCCATGACGAGTTTATCGGAAGCGGTCAAACCTGTATTGGGAGAATTTTTACCAGAGTTGGCTGTCGCAATCTGGACGACAACTCCTTGGACAATCCCTGGTAACTTGGCTGTTGCGTTAAATCCGGAACTTAATTATGCAGTGGTAGCAACGGATACCAAACATCTGATTGTTGCGGCTGATTTGGTGGAACGTCTTTCTGAGGTACTAGGGACTCAATTGACTGTCAAAGCTACTGTTAAAGGAAAAGATTTAGAACACTCTACCTATCGCCATCCTTTATTTGACCGTGAAAGTCCGATTGTCATCGGTGGTGATTACGTCACTACAGAGTCTGGTACTGGATTGGTACACACAGCACCCGGTCACGGTCAAGAAGACTACTTGGTTGGTCAACGCTACGGTTTACCTATCCTTGCACCTGTGGATGATAATGGAGACTTTACCGCAGAGGCGGGAAAGTTTGCAGGGCTGAATGTCTTGAGTGATGGGAACCAAGCGATAATTGATGCTCTGACAGAAGTGGGTTCTCTACTGAAGGAAGAACCATACGTTCACAAATATCCCTATGACTGGCGAACTAAAAAACCAACAATTTTCCGCGCTACGGAACAGTGGTTTGCTTCGGTACAAGGTTTTAGGAATGAGGCGCTTAAGGCTATATCTTCTGTAAAATGGATTCCCGCTCAAGGGGAAAATCGTATCACGCCAATGGTTGCGGAACGTTCTGACTGGTGTATCTCCCGTCAGCGCAGCTGGGGTGTGCCCATTCCTGTGTTTTATGATCAAGAAACTGGGGAACCACTGCTGAATGAAGAAACTATCTCTAACGTTCAAGCGATCGTGGCGGAGAAAGGTTCTGATGCTTGGTGGGAACTTTCGGTAGAGGAGTTGTTACCAGAAAAATACCGCAACAATGGTCGGTCTTACCGTAAAGGGACTGATACGATGGATGTGTGGTTTGATTCTGGTTCATCGTGGGCGTCTGTAGTGGAACAAAGACCAGAGTTGCGCTACCCTGCGGATATGTATCTGGAAGGTTCAGACCAGCATCGGGGTTGGTTCCAGTCAAGTTTGCTGACGAGTGTGGCGGTAAATGACTATGCGCCATATAAAACAGTGTTGACTCACGGTTTTATCTTGGATGAACAAGGACGCAAGCAAAGTAAGTCCTTGGGAAATACGGTTGACCCCAAAGTTGTGATTGAAGGTGGGAAGAATCAGAAAGAGGAACCAGCTTATGGCGTGGATGTATTGCGCTTGTGGGTTTCCTCAGTAGATTACACCTCAGATGTGCCTTTGGGTAAAAATATCCTCAAGCAACTGACGGATATTAGAAATAAGATTCGTAATACGGCGCGGTTCTTGCTAGGGAGTTTGCACGATTTCGACCCGGAAAAGGATACTGTACCTTTTGAGGAGTTACCGCAGCTCGATCGCTATATGTTACACCGAATGACGGAGGTGTTTGAGGAAGTGACGGAAGCTTTTGAGAGTTTCCAATTCTTCCGCTTTTTCCAAACAATGCAGAATTTCTGCGTGGTGGATTTGTCTAACTTCTACTTAGATATTGCTAAGGATAGATTGTACATCAGCGCCCCAAATTCTTTCCGTCGTCGCAGCTGTCAAACGGTGCTGAAGATAGCTTTGGAAAATTTAGCACGAGCGATCGCACCCGTATTGTGTCACATGGCTGAGGATATTTGGCAGTTTCTCCCCTACAAAACACCCTACAAGTCAGTGTTTGAAGCGGGTTGGGTACAGATGGAAGACCAATGGCGCAATCCGGAGTTAGCAAAAGTTTGGCAACAATTGCGACAACTCCGCAATGAGGTTAATAAGGTACTGGAAGAAGCTAGAATCGACAAAATGATTGGTTCTTCCTTAGAGGCGAAGGTACTGCTGTATGTAGCAGATGAATCTTTACGTTCTACGGTAAAATCTCTAAATGCAACCCAAAACGGCATAGATGAACTGCGTTACCTGTTCCTCACTTCTCAAGTGGACTTGGTGGATTCAAAAGAAGCATTGCAAGGTTTGAAGTTCAGCTTGCAATCAGATATGTGGGATATTGGTGTAGTTGAAGCAGAAGGGCAAAAGTGCGATCGCTGTTGGAACTACTCAACTCACGTAGGAGAATCAGCCGAGCATCCCCTACTTTGCGAACGTTGTATCCCAGCTTTAGCAGGGGAATTTTAGGATTTTAAGTAAAACCCGGTGCTAAGGGACTTCCAAATAAAAAAATCGGACAATATTTCTTGTGGTACGGGCGTCTCGCCCGTCAGGACTGGGGGCGAGCGAGGACCACAAGAGGTCGAATTTATTTCTTGGAAGACCCTAAACTGGGTAAACTGTTCTTTTTATCGAGCAATACAGTTGGTGTTAAGCAGTTATTGAGAAACCCGGTGTCTGCGCCTTTCGCAATCCTTAAACCTAACAAGGACACTTCAAATGAGCTTTGAACTATACCAGCGTGTTGCTTTAAACCGTGACTTACCTGAATATGAATTAAAAAAAGGTGACGTAGTGACTTTAATTGATTTTGTTCCTCATCCTGTCAACGGCGAAGAAGGATGTGTTTTAGAAGTGTTCAGTGCAACAGGTGAATCAATAGTTGTCGTCATCGTTCCTCTATCTGATATTAAACAACTGAGAAAAGATGAAGTTTTGAGTGTTCGCTCTTTGGTAGAAATTTACTAACAACCGAAGCCAAAACCCTTAAAAGCTTTGCTAAAGTAAGCTAGAATGCAAGCAGATTCAGCATTCTTTCCTTCAGAATTCTCATGCTTGAAACCCTGCAAACCCGACTTTACGAACTCGAACAATTTGCCGATACTCTGGTATCTACTCAACTCACTCATCTAAGCTTGATTAGCATTGGCGTTATTTTCATTGCTGGGTTGCTGACCAGTCTGACGCCTTGTATGCTGTCTATGCTACCTATTACTGTCGCCTACATTGGCGGTTATGAAGCGAAAAGCCGATGGCAAGGGGCTATACAATCAACATGGTTTGCTTTAGGTTTGGCAACTACACTAACTTGTTTAGGTATTATAGCAGCTTTTGTGGGGAAAGTCTATGGTCAAGTGGGAATTGGTTTACCAATTATTGTCAGCATCATAGCAATTTTGATGGGGTTGAACTTGCTCGAAGCTTTACCTCTGCGATTACCCTCTTTTGGCGGGACGGATTGGATTTCTCAAGAATTACCCCAAGGAGTACGCGCCTATTTGATAGGCTTGAGTTTTGGTGTCGTCGCTTCCCCTTGTAGTACTCCTGTTCTAGCTAGCTTGCTGGGTTGGGTTGCAAATACGCAGGATTTGATTTTAGGAGCTATTTTGCTACTTTCCTACGCCGCAGGATATGTCGCACCCTTGATTTTGGCAGGTACTTTTACAGCTTCACTCAAGAAAATATTAGAGTTGCGCCGTTGGTCTACCTGGATTAATCCAGTCAGTGGTGCTTTGCTGGTAGGATTTGGTGTATTGTCTTTAGTTTCTCGAATATAAGAATTATGAATTATGAATTATGAATTATGAATTGCTAATTTCAAGAAAAAAAGAATCAAAGAATCAAATAATTTAATATAATGACTGTAGAAAATTCAGAAAAATCTATATGGTCAGCAATAGGGAGTATATTAAGGCAAGAGTTTTTGCCAGTGCTGACAGATTTACGATTGGCAATTTTGATGTTACTGGCGATCGCACTCTTTAGCGTCACTGGTACTGTTCTGGAACAAGGTCAATCAGTAGCATACTATCAAGCCAACTACCCCGAAGATCCAGCCCTGTTTGGATTTCTCAGTTGGAAGGTTATTTTAATCCTAGGTTTAGACCACGTTTATCGGACGTGGTGGTTTTTGGCGTTATTGATATTTTTTGGTACTAGCTTAACAGCCTGTACCTTTACTCGCCAACTTCCAGCTTTAAAAGCCGCCCGGAAATGGAAATATTACGAAGAACCTCGCCAATTTCAAAAATTGGCTTTAAGTGCGGAATTTGAGGTTCAAAAGTTAAACACAACACCTGTACAAAGCCTCAAAGAACTTTTACAGAAACGCCGCTACAAAATTTTTCAAGAAAACGAAGGTATACTCTACGCCCGTAAAGGAATCATCGGTCGCATCGGACCCATCATCGTTCATGTGGGAATCGTCACTATTCTTCTAGGTGGAATTTGGGGCGCAATGACCGGGTTTGTCGCCCAAGAAATGGTTGCTAGTGGTGACACATTTCAGGTGAGAAATATCATAGATGCAGGACCCTTCGCAGCAGCCCAAGTCCCCAAAGATTGGGGAGTGAAAGTCAACCGTTTTTGGATTGACTACACCCCTTCTGGCGGAATTGACCAGTTTTACTCCGATTTGTCTGTTGTCAACAATCAAGAACAAGAAGTTGACCGCAAGACAATTTTCGTCAACAGTCCGCTCCGCTATCATGGCGTAACTTTCTATCAAACAGATTGGGGAATTTCTTCTCTTCGAGTCCGAGTCAACAACAGCCCCATCTTCCAAATACCAATGGCGCAGTTGAACACCAACGGTCAAGGGCGTCTCTGGGGAACTTGGATTCCTACAAAACCAGATTTAAGTGAGGGTGTGTCCATACTTGCAAAAGACTTACAGGGAACTGTATTACTTTATGATGCAACGGGTCAGTTGGTTGATACTGTCCGCACTGGAATGTCCAGCCAGGTCAACGGAATCACTCTAAAAATCCTCGATCTTATTGGTAGCACTGGTTTGCAAATTAAAGCCGATCCGGGGATACCAATTGTTTATACAGGATTTGCGGTGCTGATGCTGGGTGTAGTGATGAGTTATTTTTCGCACTCTCAAATCTGGGCGTTGCAAAAAGATAGTCACCTATATGTAGGTGGGAAAACCAATCGCGCACAGGTCGCTTTTGAACGGGAAATGTTGGATATTTTTGATACTTTGAGTTCGCCTCAAAAGAATGAAGAGAAAACGCCTGCATTAGAGTCTCATTCTATTTGATTAAGGCTCACACAAAGGCGCAAAGGTGCAAAAGGTTTTCTCTTAGCGTCTTGGTGTGAGATGTTTTTAACTCCTTAGAGAAGCAAGAAATGTCCAAGTTGCCATATATGTCCCAGCATATTTATTAGAATAATCGGCATGACTATCGGGGACAAACCAATCAGGTGTCTGCTTCTGCTGTCGGACTTTTTTGTCTAAGCCAATTTGTAAAGAAATGTTCTCGAAATTAACTTTTGCCTTTGCTTTTTCTAGCAGTTCTTCGAGTAACTTTTGTAGCCACTCTGCTCTTGCAAATAGATTGTGAGACGGATGGTCGCCATAGGCAAAGGGTACAATAATGACTAAGTATCCTCTGTCAGTTATTAATTTGTCTAAACAAAATTGAACGAGTTCTAAATCGTTTTTCTGTTCTAGGGTTTCCTTGTCAACTGTATGAAAAAGCAATCCAGAGAGTACGACAGCATCAAATTTTTTCTTCTCTGAAGCTAATTCTGGTAAGATTTGCCATAAATCTTTAGCAGCAAACTTTCTATTAGGGTAATTTTCTAAACAGTACTGAATCGCAGCTTCACTATGATCTACTCCAAAATAGTCACATCTATCTGGAAGATGTTTATTTAAAGCTGCGTTACCACATCCTAAATCTAATAAGGAAAACGGCTGGTTCTTAAATTTTTCCTCTAGAAACCAGACTGAGGGTGTGTATCGGGTTGCGTTTTCAGGCGATTCAAAGTAGGAATAGTAGTCATCCTGGAAACGGTCTTCTTCAGATGTTCTGCGATCGGGCGCTTGTTCTTCGCTAAGCAGTGTCATTGACAAATCCTACCGTTTGTAAACGCTACTTAGAACTTTATCAGTACTTAGGTCACGTTATCTATACTTAAATTGATAGATTCTTAAATTGTACTTGGGCAAGATGAGGTAATTTTATCTTTGTGCATTTGGATTTCTTCTATCAATAGCATCCTATTTAAATATTACTTTGAATCTTAGAGGTTGTTTGAAAAGTAGTTGGCTGTGATTTTAGGCACTTATCTATCCCCCCTAGCCCCCCTTAAAAAGGGGGGAAAATCTCTAACGTTCCCCCTTTTTAAGGGGGATTCAGGGGGATATTGAATGTGCATGCTACTGATGAAAGGACTTTTCAAACATCCTCTTAGAAACCCGGTATCTTTGAGATACCGGGTTACTCATTTCTCATGGATGATGAGTGAATTGCAGTATCAGGGGCGGGCGAGACGCCCGCACCACAAGAAATGTTTGTTAAACGTCGTACATCAAGCACTCAACTGCTTCTGGATTCTCAGCACAGTATTTCTGTAAGGAATTGTACTTTTCTGTGACTTGTCTGTGAGATTTCTCTGCTTGTAACTCTTCAACAATATCCCAAGCTACAGCACACTCACTCGAATCATTTCCATTCTTATCACAAGCAGCACGGGCTTGTTGAACAGCTTCTAAAATAGCTTGCTCAATAGTTTTGTTTTCCCAATTAGCATTTACGATTGTAGTCATCAAGAAACCTTTTGTCTAAACTCTCTTTGAAGGTTTACAGTCAGTACAGTGTTTATCGTTCTGCAACTGACATCTCCAATGTAGAAGCGATCGCTTGGTGATGGAGTACGCAAAACCGTAATCCTAAAAGGGGAGTTTTCATCATGTTTTTATTAAGAATTTTTATTGATAGCAATTAATACGGACTGGAGGGTTGCTAATTGCTAATGGCTAATGGCTAATTGCTAATGGCTGATTGCTTCATTAAAAGACAAGCATCTGCGTTCATCTGCTACAGGTTGCGGTTCCAAAAATCAGATCCCCTGACCCTTTTCAAAAGGTGACAGTGGGATCTTTTGTTGTTCTTCATGAGACCAATGACTAGAAAGTCTGTCCTGCAAAAATTGAGCGGACTTCACCATTACGGCGGATAATGGCTTCACCGTTAGCAACATCAACTAGTGTCCAACCACTCGCCCCAATCGCCTCACCGATTTCTATACGACGAGTGACACCGCCAATTTTAAATAAAGCAGCAGATTTTTTCCCTAACTCTAGCAATCCTTCCAAAGTGTGAGCAGGAAGATTAGGCGTTGAGACAACAGCTACGACTTGCTGCTGTTCTGGCTCTGGTTGGGGTGCTGTGGCTGTTGGAAGTGTTGGTGGCGCAACCTGGGTGGGGGAAACTGTTGGCTGTGGGGAGGGTTTGGTTGCTTGTCGCACGGTCACTGGTTTGGTTTGTACCGTTACAGGTTTGATGTCTTGGCGTACACTAGCGATCGCAGTACTGTTTGTTGTTTGTTTGGGTTTCTGCACTTTCTTAAGGGCTATCTTCACTGGTGCGGGTTTAGACCCTGGAGTCTTCTTGGGTGCAGTTGCAACTTGTGAAGGTGGTTTGGGGGTTCCGGGGATGGAAGGAAGTGCGTAACGCATGGGTTGTGGCGCTTGATACACAGGAATGTAAATGCGCTCAACAATAGTCGCTGGACGATTAGATGGTGGTGTATTGTTAGCTGCAACGGGTGCTGGTAAAGTGCTTGTAGATTGAGGAGCAATATAAGCTAGGGCTGTTTGGTTCGTTGGGGCGATCGCGGTTGTCATTGGTTTTGAGGAGCGAAAATTACTCCTTGCTTCCTGTTTCTCAATGACCGATAAGGCTCCCAACATATAATCCACTAACTCTGTCTGAATTTGTGATTTAGTAGGTAATTGTGGCTGCACCTGCGGCTGTTGTAGCAGGCTTTGCTGTAATGATTTGGAAACGAGACGATTTAGGAATCCAGAATTAGATGCCCAAATCATACCAGCAATAGCTAGACCCGTGGTTGCTAGCACCCAAAGCAAGATACCTATAGGGCGGCGTGATTTTTTTTGGCTTGGTTTTTCAACGGGTCTTTTAACGGTTGGAGTACCTGCGACAATCGTACTTAGTGGGTTGTGTCTTACTTTAGAAACTGGCTGTACGTGTCCAATTTGTGTGTCTGGTAAGACAATTGGTGGTACTGTAATTGTTTGTAGGTGATGAATGACCTCTTGAGGGAGTTCTGTAGGTGGGTGTCCTGACTTTAAATGACTACCGTAGTGTACGGTTCGTGACGGGTATCCATCCCCACCTTCCAAAATCTCATCGATTTCGGAAAAGAGTTCATCCATCAAACCATCAGCATAAGTCTCGATAGACCAAGGTTCGCTGGTTATCAATTCCTCTGATGCTTCTGGGAGTAAAAGGTAAGTAGTAGCTTTTTCTGACATGGCGATTTTAATTTGTGGCTTTTGGGACTATTGTTCCCGCTCCCACTGCCTGCAAATAAAGATTTTAGATGAAATGTTCAATGATACTTGGTATGAAATTCAACTTTAATCAAGGGATTGCTAATGACGCCAGTTATTGACTCATGTCATCTATCATACCAGTCTCCTCGCATTTCACCTTACTACTATACTCGCCTCTGGTTAAGCTGGTTTTATGTCAGCGCTGGAAACTCTTTCTGGTTCTTAGTTTTGTGTAATTCTAGGTAAATTAACAAAGCATTAACGTCAGCAGGGTTAACCCCTCCCAGACGGGCGGCTTGACCGATAGTTAAGGGTTTTACCTGACTTAGTTTTTCCCGTGCTTCTTTAGAAAGAGTATCAATTTTTGCGTAATCTAAGTCCGATGGTAAATGACGGTGTGCTAGGCGAGCAATTTGGTCAATCTGATTTTGCTGTCTTTGCAAGTAGCCGGAGTATTTGATGTCAATTTCGGCTCCTTGTTTCTCAGAAAGGTCGAGATTTGGGTTTCCCAATCCGTACCTATCGAGGTCTACATAATGTAAGCCGGGACGTCGCAGCAAATCCGCTAGAGTTATTGAGCCTTTGATGGCTTGTTGGGTTGCTTGTGCGATCGCCCGCCCGATTTCATCATGTTCTTTGACTCGCGTGGCGTACAACCGTTCTTTCTCTGCGGCTATATTCACCTGTTTGCGAGTGAACAATTCCCAACGACGGTCATCAATTAAGCCGATTTCCCGTCCCAGGGGGGTCAATCTCTGGTCGGCGTTATCTGAGCGCAGTACCAGTCTATACTCTGACCTACTCGTAAGCATACGGTATGGTTCCCGCAAGTCTTTTGTACAAAGGTCATCCACTAGGGTACCGATGTAGCTTTCTTCGCGAGGAAAAATAATCATTTCCTGATTGCGGACGAAACGAGCCGCATTAATTCCAGCAACTATACCCTGTGCTGCGGCTTCTTCATAGCCTGTTGTTCCATTAATTTGTCCGGCACAAAACAGCCCCTCTACCCTCTTGGTCATCAATGTGGGATAGCACTGGTTTGTTGGTATATAATCATACTCAACTGCATAAGCAGGACGAAGCATGATGCACTTTTCCATACCAGGGAGACTACGTAACATTTGCAGTTGCAAATTTTCAGGCAACCCTGTAGAAAATCCTTGAATATAAAGTTCGGGGATGTTTCGTCCTTCAGGTTCAATAAAAATTTGGTGGCTTTCCTTATCAGCAAAGCGCACAATCTTATCTTCAATACTTGGACAATAACGCGGTCCTTTAGCATCCACCCAACCGCCATAAACGGGTGATAGATGCAAATTTTCTCGAATCAGGCGATGGGTTTCTGAGGTGGTGCGGGTAATATAACAAGGAAGTTGTTCCCGTTCTACCCATGCTTGTGGATCGAAACTAAACCAACGGACCTCCTCGTCTCCTGGCTGGGGAGCCATGTTGCTGAAATCTACCGATCGCTTATCGACTCGTGCAGGAGTTCCCGTCTTCAGCCGTCCTGTTTCAAATCCAAGGCGGTTAAGAGTTTCCGTCAACCCCACAGCGGCAAATTCCCCCGCACGTCCAGCCGCCATCGACTTGTTACCAACCCAAATCCGTCCTCCCAAAAATGTACCCGTCGTCAAGATTACGGCTTTGCACTGGAACGCCACACCAAAGTAAGTCTGAATACCAATAACTTCATCATTGGTACCCAGTACCAAATCCGTGACCATTCCTTCCCGGAGTACCAAGTTCTCCTGGTTTTCAACAATCGTCTTCATGAGAGCCGCGTACTCTCTTTTATCTGTCTGGGCGCGTAATGCCCAAACCGCAGGTCCCCGTGACGAATTGAGAATGCGCTTTTGCAGGTAAGTACGGTCAGCCATCTTACCAATTTCCCCACCTAGGGCATCCACTTCATGAGTCAACTGGGATTTAGCCGGACCCCCCACCGCTGGATTGCAGGGTTGCCAAGCAATTTTATCCAAATTGAGTGTCAACAGTAGGGTTCGACAGCCTAGTCGTGCAGTAGCAAGTGCTGCTTCACAACCGGAGTGACCTGCACCAACGACGATGACATCAAAAATATCTTGGAAATCTACGGGTGAATCCAGGGTCATGGTTTCAACAGAGGAACAAACAAAGAGTCATACTTAAGTCACACTTAAATTTTAACCGCTACTAACCGTTCTGTTGATTAATAGGGTTTTCGGGTTTCTTGTTTCTCAGCAATGAACCACTAGTACAGCAGGCGCGGAAATAAAGCTACCATTTGGTTGGAGGTAAAAAGCTGACGACAGAAGCGTTCTTTCTTTTTACTTTTGGCTTTTTTTACCTGTTTTATGTAGTTAATTATACAGTTAAATATGAAAATCCAAAAAGTGACCTATTATGACCATGAACTTGAGTGGCGCTTTGAGCCAATCGAGTTTGCTAATTTTACTCTTTTAGTCGGTGCTTCTGGAGTTGGAAAAACCCAGATTCTGGAATCAATTAATAAGTTACAGAAAATTGCTAATGGGGAGTCATTAAATGGGGTAGAGTGGGACACTATCTTTTCTGTTGACAATTCTATTTACCAATGGCAAGGAGAGTTTGAGGCTAAGAAAGTATCTTCTTTAATTAAAGATGACGAATCAGAAAAAAATAGTCATTTTAGAATCCTTCGAGAAAAATTGAGCAAAGAGGGGAAATTAATTATAGAAAGAAGAAATAGTGAAATCATATTTAAAGGTGATAAGTTACCCAAGCTTTCTCCTTTTCAAAGTATAGTAGACATTTTTAGTGAAGAAGAAGATATTACTCCTGTTAAAAATGGTTTCAAGAAGATTATATACAGTAACCCGCTAAGAGAAAATTCCATTGATGTAATAATGTATCCCAAGATTTATTCATCTTTATCCAGTAAGCCCTCCTCTTTAGAAGAAATTCGAGAAATGAATTTACCAATTCAACTAAAATTAGCATTGACATATAAATATGTACCATGGGTTTTTAATAAAATAAAAGAAAATTTTATAAATATATTTTTTCAAGTTGAAGACATTAAAATGGACCCAGATGAAAATGACGATCATTTATTTATAATGTTGGCGGAATATCCATTTATTCAGATAAAAGAAAAAGGAGTAAATCACTGGATTAAGCAACGCCAAATTTCTTCAGGAATGCTTAAAACTCTCTTACATATTAGTGAAATTTATCTATACCCAGAAGAAAGCATTATTTTAATTGATGAATTTGAAAATAGCTTAGGAGTTAACTGTATTGACGTTGTAATAGATTTATTGCTAGAAAATAGAAATACACAATTTATAATCACCAGTCACCATCCATATATTATTAATAATATTGCTATGGAATACTGGAAAATTGTGACTCGAAAAGGTGGTGTAGTTACAGCTAGAGATGCTAAAGATTTTAATTTAGGCAGATCAAGACATGAAGCTTTCATGCAGTTAATTAATCTTGATGCCTACAAGGAAGGAATTTCGATATCATGAATCTTTATTTTTTGGTAGAAGGAAAAAGTACAGAGAAAAAGGTTTATCCAGCATGGCTTGCTCATCTATTACCAGAGTTACAGCAAGTTAATAACTACGATGAAGTACATAAAAACAATTATTATTTATTTACTGCTAACGGATATCCTTCCATTATTTATAAGCATCTTCCTAATGCCATCGAAGATATTCGAGCAATTGGCAAGTACAACTATTGTATAGTCTGTTTAGATGCAGAGGAGAATAATGGCAGTGATATCCAAGAAGAAATATTGAATTTTTTACGAGATAGGAGTATTCAGATGGAAAATACGAAGTTAGAGATTATTATTCAAAATCGCTGCATAGAAACTTGGTTTTTGGGTAACAGCAAAATTTACTTAAAGAATCCTCAAAGTCAACCATTATTAGAATATACTCGATATTACAATGTTTCAACTAATTGCCCAGAACTGATGGGTAAATTTTGTGAAAATACTCATGCTCAATTTCATGAGGCATATTTAAAAGAGTTATTTAGAGCTAAAAGTATAAATTATTCTAAAAATAAACCAGGTGATGTAATAAAACCATATTATTTAGAGCAACTATTAAAAAGGACTCAAAATCAACCTAAGCATTTACTAAGTTTTCAGAAGTTTATAAGACTTTGTAAAAAAATTAAAGAACAACTATGAAGTTAAAGAATTTGCCTTAAGCAGAACATTTTTACTAAGCTACTGCACCTTTAATTTGTATAAAATAGAAATGAGATAAATATTGATTGGACTATAATACCAGCCTGCTCAAGGTTTTCTTACAGAAAGTTAACAATAAAATCTACAAAAAGTCATCAGCGAAAGTGAAGACAGGTATAATTCTCAAAAGAACAGCTTTTACAGTTCTCATTGCCTTAATGACTTTTACATTAGTGGCAAGTCGTGGGATGACTCGCCAAAAGTACTTAAGTGCCAATACTCTACCAAAAGAAGATTGTCTTATTGCTCGTTTGGCGAATGATTATAGAGAAATTAGTAAACACTGCACGAGTTTCCTGCAAGAAACAACGTTACCCGATCTCGTAACTCCATCAACTCCTAACTTAAGCTTGCCTGAGAAAGAGCGCTTTTTGGCAATAATCACATATAATTTACCTGTGATTCCTACTCCCAACACATACCAGTATATTTTACTACAAGCTTATGGTGCTCCATTCGTAAATCAACAACCAGAAATTAAACTTCCATCAAAAGTTATATTTACTAACGAGCAAGAAACGAAACAGTTTCAGTCTAATCTGAGAATGGGAAAAGTTAATGGTACCCATAATTGTTATTTACAAAAAGCAGCAGCAGACGCTTTAAATAAGGCAAAAAAGCAAGTACACATTCCTTTAAAATCTGGTTATGGTGCTAGTGACTGCACTCGTAGTTTTGCCACTAATTTAAGATTTTGGCAAAAATACGCCAACAGTAGAACTTTGGAACAAGTGCAACAAGGCAAAGAAACTAGAATTCTTGGTGTGGTTGCACCACCAGGAACATCACAACATCTTTGGGGATTAGCAATTGATTTAAGAGTGACAAATGAAAAACAGAAACAGGCTTTAAATCAAAATGGCTGGTTTCGGACTGTAGAAAGGGATATTCCCCACTGGACTTATATTGGTTTACCTAAAGAAAAATTGACTGACTTTGGGTTTAAAAATAAAGAAGTTGCGGGAGTCACCTACTGGCTGACACCACTTTGAATGTTAAATTCTTGAAAGAGTGTAAAAAACCTACCCTTGTCAGTGGGCGGGGACGCCCAAACCATAAGATGGATAATTTATTTCTTGGAAGTCTGTTATGTCTTCAGAATGGTGTCTGGTGAAATTGTTTATCCTGCTGATAGCTGACGGCTGATAGCTGAATGCTGAATGCCTAATCCTCAAACTCTTGATTTTCTCCAGTCACTGCTTGAGTTACATGGGCAATAATATCCAAACGAAAATTTTCCACTAAGTTCCTTAACGTCTCTGCTAAATCTGTATATTGTTCTGGAATTTCATTGATGAGCTCCAAAACAAGGATATCATCCACTGCCATAACCGCCCAATGAAGTTTTTGCAACCATTCTATGGGCATCACATTTAAGGCGTCCTCTGTTAAATTTAATGACTGCGTTGTTAACTCAGAGGGATTAAATTGATTTTCTTCTATATAAATGTATTTAACGCCCAAATATGTCGCCATCTTTTCAAAGAGTATTTCCTCTTTTAAAGGTTTAGTTATAAAATCATCACAACCAGTTTCTAAAACAGTAGACCTTTCTTCAGAAAAAGCATGAGCAGTTAGGGCAATAATCACAGTTGCTTGTCCCTTCAACGTCGCTTTAATCTGTTTAGTAGCTTCATAACCATCCATAACTGGCATCAGCATATCCATTAAAATTAAGTGTGGCTCCCACTCTTGCCATATTTCGATGGCTTCAACTCCAGTGGCTGCAGAACGAACTTCAAAACCCACTGATTCAAGAAGCTGAACTAGTAAGAAACAGTTTTCTTCTACATCCTCAACAACCAAAATGCGATACTGTGATTGATTGGGTTCTAAGCTTGTGACTCGCTTGGGCGTTGATAGCTCAAGTACATCGGTTTTTTCTGGGAGACGAACTGGAATCTCAAATTGGAAAACTGACCCTTGGTCGGGATGACTTGTGACGGAAATATCTCCTCCCATCAGGCGTACAAATTGTCGGCTAATTGGTAAACCTAAACCAGTTCCTTGCATTGATTGACGACCTGTGGTTGTTTGCACAAAGGGATCGAATATGGTTTGGAGTTCATCATTGGCTATTCCAGGACCTGTATCTTTAACTTGAAACAGTATAGTTAACTGTTCGGTGTTAACTGTTACTTGTTGATGCTCTGCAAGTCGAATGCATAATTTTACACTTCCTAAATAAGTAAATTTAATGGCGTTTTCTAACAAGTTAATGAGAACTTGACGTAGTTTGCCTTCGTCTGTAATGACAAAACGGGGAAGATTTGGCGATCGCTCGAATATCAACTCTAACCCTTTTGCTGAAGCTTTGAGCTGTAGCATCTCTTTTATGGATTCAATAACCCAGTACAGGTCAAACTTGTGTTCGTTCAATGTGACCTTACCAGCTTCAATTTTGGACATTTCTAAGACATCATTAATCAAAGCTAGCAAGTGTTCTCCACTGCGATTGATTATTTCCAAATTTTTAATTTGGTTTGAAGATACAGCATTCTCACGAATCATAATTTGCGTGAAGCCTAAAATAGCGTTTAAAGGGGTACGCAATTCATGACTCATTTTTGCCAAAAACTGACTTTTGGCAAGATTAGCAACTTCAGCTCGCTCTGCTGCTTCTTGTAGTGCTGAATGAGAGAACTCTAACACCGCCAACATCAGCGTATTCCTGAATTCCAGTGCAGCATCAATTTCTACTTGTTGCCAAGGTAAAGACTTTTCATGAACTGTTTCTTTCCACAATTCAAAGGATTTGCGTGGTGAGAGCCTTGCACTGCCATTACTATCAACTATCACGGGTTTATTGGGGTTTCCTCCCCAGTTTACCGTGTGAATAACTTCTGGTCTAAACCAAAGGATGTGGTAGGAAGTTTTATTAAGTACAATCGAAATTGCCAGTAGACCACTTGCTGACTCTTTAAATTCCTTTACTGGTGAATAAATCTTGGGTAAATTATTTGTAAAAAAAATTTCTTTTCGGTTAGCATTTACCAGCCAAACGAGTAAATTTTTTACGGCTTCTCTTGGTGGAGTTTGACCAATCAAAGTTAACTCTTGACCTAAACAAACCGCTGCTCCTGTTGCTTTCACTAAATCTAACAGACTTTGGCTATTCTGCTCTGATATCTTTCCTATTTCTTGCGTATTTTCTGATAATTTTTTTTGTAAATCTTTTTGAATAGATTGTATTTTTTGTCGATATTTTTCCGCTTCCTCATTTTGTAATTTCACCAGATAGACCGACATTAATTGCCCTATAAATTCACAATACTGCCGTGTTCTGTAATCTATATACTTTGGTGAGTAATGATGCCCTACTATCATACCCCAAAGTTGCTTCTCATTCACAAGGGAAATACATATTGATGCTAAAACACCCATATTTTGACAATATTCTTTGTGAATAGGAGATATACTTCTGAGCAGGGAAAAACTTAAATCTAAAGGAGCTTGTGTGAGAGGATTATGAGCAGGAATGATTTCAGCTGGCTGGTAGTTCATATCTACTATTAATCTCAGCCAGTTTTCATAATACAGCCTTCTTGCTTGCTTAGGAACGTCAGAAGCCGGATAATGCAAGTTTAAGTAAGGTTCTAATCCTGCTTTTTTATCTTCTGCAATCACAACTCCACTATCATCCGGTTCAAACCTATAAATCATGACTCGGTCATATCCGGTTATCCTTCTGATTTCTCTGACAACAAATTCCGTTGCTTCGCAGAAATTTTCAGCTTTTTTGATTCGAGCGGTTGAGGCTTTTACTAAATGGTAAAAACTCAGTTCGTTCTTTTCGCAACAAGAAGATAATGGTGGTTCTAGTTCTAGGATTAAGACTCCATTATTGCGATGTAGTATACCATCAAAACCTAAAGATTCAGAGGGGAGATCCACTGATAACCTTAGAGGATTGAAAATTTCTGCTTCTTGTTGAGCTATACAAAGTTGTAAAATTTCTATCTGAACGGGAGAAAATAAAATACTTAAGCTTTGGTTGATTAATTCTTCGGGGGAAATATTAAAAAAAATTTGCGTGTTATTACTGGTTTGCAAAATTTTTAGTTCGGGTTCTTGGAGAACTAAAAGAATCCCGTGAGGCTGAATGGAACTAGGAATGTGAATAGCTTCGCGATCGCAGTTTGTTAAATCAACTTCTTGTGAGGGCACAAAATTTTCTGGTTCCATTTTCATCTTATATTCACTGTTCAAAAGTCAATTGCTGAAGTAGAGCTATCCACATATCTAGCGGTTCAGAGTAGTAATCAATATCCTCCACTTGATAGACATCAGAGTTGAAACCATTCTTTAGAAGAATAATATCTCCACGTTTAACACCTTTACGTTGTGAAGTCATGTAACCTTTAGATAAATTATCTATAGCATATTCAAATACATAATCATCTCCGCAAACGCACTGAGTATAGTCATGAATCTTCCTCTGCTGTTTTGGTTGATTCCATAAAAAATTTATCAGTGATATAAAAGCGATGTTGAGCTTGAGACAGGATTTGGTAGAAAACATAACTGATACAAGAAAATAATAATAATGTTAACTTCTAAGTTCTAGTTATGGCTAAGGTTAGTGAAGTATATACACAGCATACTTTCCCTACCTAACTCTCCACTCAGAGATTTCCTCAACGTGAGTTTTCAGAGATTTTTAGAAATTAGCTATCATAGTACTTGACATTACCCCAGCAATCCCTGCTATATTATTATTGTGCCAAATCGATGGGGCGTCGCCAAGTGGTAAGGCAGCGGGTTTTGGTCCCGCCATCCCTAGGTTCGAATCCTAGCGCCCCAGTCTAATACTATGGAAGACTCGCAAGTAAGCAGTGCAGATGCTAACAATTCTTCATACCATGGAATTTAAGTAATGGACGAGTAGCTATCCTTCCACAGGCTTTGCATAATTGCGGGATAATTGAGATTTCTAGTTAAGGGCAAACTTTGGTTTTTTGCGCCTTTGCGTCTACCCTGCGGGAACGACTGCGCCCTTATGCCAAAATTCATCCCATGAATCAGCAACGCCCTCCCGCATTATAGTTCTTTGCAAGCACTCAATAGTTAACAGTCCACAAAAATTAAATCCACACTTTTATCCGGAAAAATAGAGCGTGTATGAGAATATTAATACAAGCCTTCATGAATTTTATACACCAGTAATGTATTACTCTTACGATTGATTTTATTAGCTTTGTCGTGAAATCATTAACCCTCTCGCTAGCAATCCCATTATTAAGGTATAAAATTATACAAATAAAATGAAAAGAAAGTACCAAAATTATCCTATGTAATGTTACTGTATCTATAAGTGCGTTGCTCCAGTATACTCAGTAGTTTTTTTAGACTTCAGACAGGGTGAAATATCTGTCATTTAGTTTTTGACAAGACATAATGTCAGAACTAAGTGATTAGCCAATAAATACATTCATTTACCAAGTGTGTCCAATAGCTTGACCATCAGATGCACTAGTTTGTGTGTGCAAAATTGAGTCGCAGCGTCCAACTACGGTAAAACAACAAGTCATTAAACTAATATAAGGCTATGCTGAAGTCAGATAGATATCCTAACCCATCGTCACAAGTGTATACAGCTCAAGAAAACAATGAAGAGGGCGGATTAAATCTCGGTCAAGTGGGAGCAACTCTCCGTCGCCGTGCATTGTTAATTGCTGGTTTAACAGGTGTTATAGCTACAGCTGCAGTATTAAAAGCAGAAACAGATCCCCCAGTCTATCAAGGAAAGTTTGAGATTTTAACCAAGCCTGTAACTGGTGAAAGTCGGGCGGTAGCCAATGTCCCTCAAACCTTGTCTTCCCAAGAAATAGCTCCTCCTGAGATGGATCAACCAGTAGCAACAACGATTCAAGTTTTAGAGAGTCGCGGGATGCTAAATCCTGTCATTAAAAAGCTGGAAGCTAAATATAAAACTAGATATCCAGATATGGATTACAGCTTAATCCTGTCGGATTTAAAGATAACATCCGAAAAGACAAATATTTTAGAAGTTGAGTTTACTAATCCAGATGAGGAACTGGTTCGTGATGTTTTAACTTTACTGAAAGATGTTTACTTGCAGTATAGTTTGAACGAACGAAAAGATGAAGTTGAGCAAGCAATTAGGTTTGTTGAAGAACAAAAAAAGCCAATAGAAGTAAAAGTTAAATCCTGGCAAGAGAGATTACGAGTAATTCGACAAAATAATAATTTAGTTGAACCAGCACAGAAATCTCAAGAAGTGTCCAATCAGATTGCATCTTTAACGCAACAGCGAGTAGAAAACCGAGTCCAGTTAGAACAAATGCAAGCTAGCTATCAGGACTTGCAAAGAGAGATATCACTACAACCAAGTGAGAGATTAGGTAATAGCTTACTGAGTGAGAATGCTCGCTACCAAAAGGTATTAGATCAGCTGCAAGGATTAGAAATTGAGATTAACAAAACCTCAGCTAGATTAACAGATGCAAATCCCAGTATGCAGTTTTTATGGGAGCAAAAATCCAACTTACTTCCGATTTTAAAGGCAGAAGAAACCCGGGTAAAACGAGATTATCAAAGCCGGATGCGGGCATTAGAAGCCCGCGATAAAGCTTTAGGCGAGAAAATTAGTGCTTTCAATAAGTATTTAAGAAGCTTAGCAGCCGTTAATCGTGATTATGAAAACATTCAAAGAGAATTAAAGATTGCTACTGATGGTTTGATTCAATTTACGGCAAAAGAACAAGCATTAAGGATTGAAAAAGCTCAAACATTGCCATCTTGGCGGGTACTCGATCCACAACTTACGGAAGTGCAAGAACCTACCGCTGTAGCAGAAAGTACAAAAACTAACTTAGCTTTAGGAGCTCTGTTAGGGTTGCTATTAGGTACGGGAGCAGCTTTAGTAGCAGACAAACTCAGCAATGTCTTCTACTCTTCCAAGGATCTCAAGGAAGCAACTCGACTACCACTGTTAGGTTCCGTACCTCTGAGAAAAGAACTTGGAGCATTGGCTTGGCAAGAAGCAGCAAGTGAGTTACAACAAGCGGCGCGTGCGTCTTTCTTTGAAGTCTTTCGCTCTCTCTACACCAATATTCTTCTTCTTGGTTCAGATACGCCTATCCGTTCAATGGTGATCAGTTCACCAGCACCGGAAGATGGTAAAACCACTATTGCCATTCATCTAGCACTTGCAGCCGCAGCAATGGGGCAAAGAGTCTTGCTGGTAGATGCCAATCTACGTTCGCCAACTATACATAATCGCGTCGGGTTGATGAATATTCAGGGCTTAACCGATGTCATTTCCCAAGATTTAGATTGGAATAACGTGATTGAGCGATCGCCTTTGGAAGACAACCTGTTTGTCCTCAGTGCTGGTCCGATTCCACCTGACTCGATTAGGTTGCTTGCTTCTCAGAAAATGCAGGATTTAATGAACGACTTGCAAGGCACTTTTGATTTAGTTATTTATGATACACCACCACTCCTGGGATTCGCGGATGCCAACCTCTTAGCTGCTAATACCAATGGGCTCATACTAGTGGCTGGATTGGGCAAACTCAAGCGCACCGTGTTCCAACAAGTGTTAGAGGAACTTCAAGTTGCTGGTACACCCATCTTAGGAGTGATAGCCAATAAGTCTAAAGATAACTCCACAGCCTCTTACAACTACTACCAGAACTATTACAGACAAAACATGAGCGTTGAACGGATTGAATACCATGAAGAAGATACTAACAATACCAAGTCAACTTCTTCGTCTAGAAGCAATCGACCTCGGCTTTGAGAAGTAAGGGTGTGGGGTGTAGGGGTAATGGTAACTAGAGAAACCCGTATTCTTAAAGAATACGGGTTTCTAATTTTCACGCTATTGTCAGTATGTCATTAATGTTCTAAAGCCCGATCTAAAATTTGTCGAGCATCTTCTGCTTTTGCTCGTGCTTCTTGATAACGCAGATTAGCTTGAGCAAAATTTTTCAGAACTTTAAAACCTTCTTTAAGACGAGAAATTTCCTCTTCACTCACAGATCGGTCGGAAAACAGGATATCAAGCATCTTGCGAACTTCCATCGCTTCGGCGCGTGTCTCCTGTACTTTAAGTTTAAGCGTAGCAAGATTGCTCAAAACCTGCACAGCTTCCGCGATCGAGTCCTCTTCACCAGCAGTAGTATTAGCTGCGGTTTCTTTCACTTCAATGAGCTGTTGTGGACCAAATCCATCTTCGAGTTCCGTGGGTAACTGACCTTCATCCATCAGTTTCATCAACTGATCCATAGCTTTTTCGCGGGCTTTGGCTGAATCTTTACCAGGAACAGTGAGTATAATTTCTGGGCTTTGAGCAAGAGTGTACTGAACCATATTTTAGATAGTGAATCATTAAGGCTAATGCCAAACCTCTAATTTCTTAGCTTAAATCAAAAGAAGCCTTACAACTAGGGGTGTAAGGGTTTAGGGGTGCAGGGGAAGAACAATTTTTACATGTTACAACATCTAAAAGAGCGTTTTTGGTTGGATAAGTCAGTTTTAGTAGTATTAATATACTATAATAGTAACCTTTGTAGAGACGTTGTGTATCACATAAGGGAGATCCATAAAAATAAAACTTTATACTTAAGTAAGAAACGTTATTTTTAGAGGAGGGGAGAAAATGGCTCCCAATCCCAACGTCATGCAAGCTGTGGAAAAATTGGGATACCGTGTTACTGTAGGTGACGTGGCGACCCAAGCAGGATTGAATGTTGCGGAGGCAAATCAGGGTTTACTAGCACTAGCGTCTGATGCTAACGGACACTTACAAGTTTCAAACAATGGTGATATAATATACTTATTTCCAGAAAACTTCCGAGCAATACTACGCAATAAACATTTGCAGTTGCGATTGCAGGAATGGTGGAAAAAGGTTTGGGGAATACTGTTTTACTTAATTCGGATTTCCTTTGGAATTTTACTAATTGTTTCCATAGCCCTGATTACTATTTCCATTATTTTAATCATTACTGCGGCAAACTCAGATCGCGATAGTAATGACAGGAGTGGCAATAATTTTGTTGGATTCTTTTATTTTCCAGATTTATTCTGGTATTTCAGCCCAGATTATAGTAACTACCGTCGAGAACGGCGACGGGAGAAAAGCGATCTAAACTTCTTTGAAGCTGTGTTCTCATTTTTGTTTGGCGATGGTAATCCCAATGCCAACCTAGAGGAACGCCGATGGCAAGATATTGGGACTGTCATTCGTACTAACCAAGGTGCAGTCGTCGCTGAACAGATAGCCCCATATCTTGATAATATTGGTGAAAGTTATACGCAAGAGTACGAAGATTATATGCTGCCCGTTCTGATTCGCTTTAACGGGCAACCGAAGGTCAGCCCTGAGGGACAAATTGTTTACTACTTCCCGGAGTTACAAGTCAGTGCAGCTAAAACGCGTCGTTACTCATTACCAGCATATTTAGAAGAATTTCCTTGGCGCTTTAGCGCAGCCACTTCGGGACAAATTATGCTCAGTGCTGGACTGGGAATAGCAAATTTTGTCGGTGCATTAGTTCTGGGAAGTTTGCTCAGAAGTGGGGAAATCGTAGCACAGCTAGGTGGACTCGTCGCTTTTGTGCAAGGAATTTACTGGGTATTATTGGCTTATGGTACAGGTTTCTTATTGGTGCCATTATTGCGATATTTCTGGATTCAATGGCGCAATCGCAAAATTGCCGATCGCAACCGCATTCGCATCTCTCGTGCAAGGTTACTAGCAGAGCCCGACCCTCAGTTGCAGCAAAAAATGACCTACGCTCATCAATTTGCATCTGAAAAAATCATTGGAACCGAAGATTTGGTCTACTCTACGGAAAACGACCTGCTAGAACAAGAATTCAAGCGTTTTGACTCGGAAGAAGAGGTGTAGGGATGCAGGAGTGCAGGGATGCAGGGGTGCAGGAGTGCAGGGATGCAGGGGTGCAGGGGTACAGCGGTACAGGTAAATAATTCTCCCCTCCCTCACTCCCTCACTCCCTCACTCCCTCCCTCCCTCTTCTTCCCTACTTCACTTCAATTGGCGCTAGTGCAACACCCCGGTAATAGTGATTCAAAATTTGCAGGTGGTTGTATCCTTGGAGAGCTAAATTATACGCTCCCCACTGGCTCATACCTAAAGCATGACCGAAGCCTAGCCCTGTGAGTGTAAAAGCTCCATTTCCATTGGTGACGGTAAAGCGAGTGCTTCTTAACTTAAGTGCTATACGGACATTCTCGCCTCTAAGCACTTTTTCGCCTTTATCACCGACAATTTTCAAGGCTTTGACACTACCAAAAGGCGAAGTACTTTCTGGAATCATCTGCTTAACATTGCCAATTTCAGGCATTTTAGCGCTAATTTCCCCAGGAGAAAAAGTTCTTACCCAGCTGCACTCTTTGATATTCTGGTCGAAGTCTGGAACAGCACGCAGGTATGGTTCCTTGCTTCCCCAAACATCTTCAGAATTTTCGGTGTGTCCTCCCGAACAAGCGTGAAATACGGAGAGAATAATCCTATTTTTATAAGTGAGCACTTGACCTGCTGTTGCATCAACAGCAGCGTATACAGTAGGGGATTCACTGCTAACACCTTTATAAATTTGCCAGCGATCGGGAGTATCACCTAAATCGTAGATGGGATGGCTGCGCTTTCTTTCCCGTTCGTAGAGAGCATAGGTACGGGCTGCGATCGCTTGGGCTTTCAAAGCTTCTACGGGCCATCTCGAATCCATCTCGCCACCGATAACGCTGTAAAGATATTCTTCCAAATCTACCCAGTTAACAGCCGTTAAGCCTTTTTCCGAAGGAACCACTAGAGTTCTGCCTCGATACCAGCGATCGCCGATATAAACATATCCTTGCCCTGTGGGTTCAATCCAGAATAAACTAGATTGCCACTTATCCAAGGCAACTCCTCCAGGAACTGCTTGGGCATAATATGCACTCCTTCCTGGCAATTGTCCCAAAGTACGACCGCTACCATCCTTCACAATTCCAGTCGTAGAACTACCGACTTGTACTTGCTTGACATCCCTTTCAATAGCGACGCGCAGGATAACTGATGCTTGAGCTGGGGCAACCAAAGCTATCCATACAAGGATACCAAGCCACCAATTACGTACTTTTATCTGAGAAAATAAAGAGGCTAGGAACAGTTGGAATTTCATGTTGACTGACAATATATAGTTAAGCTCATGTACCTGTGACGCCAGATTGCGCTGTAGTTTCCCCTTCTTCAAGGATATAAACTCCATCAAATGATAGATGAACAATTCTGAGCTAGCAACAGAGGGGCAGGCAGTAGAATGTTCTTCATTATTTTAAGTAAAATTTTGTCTTCAGCCGTTTGGCAGAAAAAGTCAAAGCTATGTAGGTTAAAGGTAACAAATGTCACATCAAACTCTGATTGTAGGTGCTGGATTAGCTGGGCTTAGTGCAGCTCGGGAACTGGTACGCGCAGGGAAAGATGTGCAAGTTATTGAGGCGAGGGAACGTGTAGGGGGTCGGGTTCATACCATTGAATTCAGTGGGGGACAGTATGGTGATTTGGGTGCTGAATTTGTTGACAATCGCCATGCTGCAATAATTGCTTATGCAAAAGAATTCGACCTCAAACTTGACCAAGCTGCTCAATTTCCGGATGACCTCCACTGGTATATTAACGGAGTCCTCAGCAACCGTAAGTCTCTCACAGTAGAACAAGAAACTGCTTTGGACAAGTTGTACGCAAAACTTCAAACCCTGCGCGATCGCCAAGAAGATCCGCAACAAACCTTAAATGATTGGTTGGACACAAACCAAATCCCACTTTTTGCACGCCAAATTGCTCGCATCATAGCTCGTTCGTTATTTGCAACAGACCCAGAGCTAATTGGCGTAGGTTTTTTTGCTTATAGTGGATTCGATCAAGAAGGCTCCAGTATGCGGATTCGTGGTGGTAGTGCGCGTTTGGTGGAAGCTCTTGCAAAAGATTTAGGGAATCGAGTTCGCACTGGTAGTCCCGTACGCCGCATCCAGCAAACAGAAAATTCCGTGATTCTCAGTGTGGAGACAGCCAACGGTTTGGTTGAAGTTGTCGCCCAAAATGCGATTTTGACACTCCCTTGGAGCGTGTTGCGTCACATCCCAATGGAAGTACCCATGAGCAATTCACAGCGAGAGGCGATCTTTAGTTTACCCTATGGTGGTTTAGTTAAAACACTCCTGCAATACCCCTATCAATTTTGGTCTAGAACCAACTTTGGCGTTCTCTTACTAGATGGTAACTATCAGGCTATCTGGGAACCAACCTTCGCGCAAAAAGGAACAGAAAAAATTCTTTCCTGTTTTAGTGGCGGTTTGCGAAGTTTAGAGTTATCTGAGCAAGCTGTTAATCAGGCGAGCTCAGCTGTACGCAGTATCTATCCTAATGCACCCAATGCTATCACCTCTGGTTCCCACAACTGGGATGCTGATGAATGGTCTAAAGGTGCTTATTGTTACTTTAGACCTGGAGATTTAAAACGTCTTGAGCCACACTTGACACAACTGAGCGATCACATTTTCCTTGCAGGTGAACACACTGCTCCTCTTGAGTATCGAGGTTACATGGAAGGTGCAGTTCAAAGCGGTCAACGTGCTGCAAAACAAATTCTTCAATGGCAGAATAACTAATTTACCAAGTACTCAGCAAAACTGTTAGTACCAAGCAAAACCGCTATTTTTTGACCATTAGTTGAGATAACAGTATCGCTACCATCCTGTGCAAAAGTAAGATCTTTTATCGATAACCCTAGACTTCTGAGTCTATCTTCTCTGAAATCAAAGTCGGTAATTATGTTGGCTGAGTCTGGTAACTCAGGGATGGTAATCCAGAATTGGTCAGCGCCTGCACCTCCAGTGATAACATTATTACCCTTTGCTCCTACAAACAAGTTATCATCACCATCATCACCGTAGAGTTGGTCGTTACTCCTTCCGATAAGGATGTCATTACCATCACCACCGTAGAGTTGGTTCCCACCTCGACCAGCAGATGCATCTAAAATGTCATCTCCTGCATCACCATATAAGTAATCGCCCTTCCCTGCTAGTAGTCTATCCTGACCGTTGCCTCCAAAAACATAGTTACCCCCAGATATACTTTGGGTTGTATCAACTAAATCATCCCCATCACCAGCGAAGACCACGTCCTGATTGCCGTCAAATTCTGGCAGAAGTTTCGTATCTAGTTCATCGTCACCAGCATCACCAGTGACTAGAACTCTGGTCAAATATTCAAATTCTTCTCCAGGGATAGTGGGAGTATTATCAGGAGGAACCCGAACTTGAGTCGCTTGTTCATAGGCATATGCAAATCCCAGCAGCTTTGGTTCGGTAAACTCTTGTCCGAAGAAAGACATACCCACCGGTAGCCCTGCTTCTGTGAATCCCACTGGTACTGTTATGTCTGGCAAACCTGTTAAAGTAGCAAGATAACCAGCGCGGTAGGGGTCGCCTCCAATGTTCTCTAAATTGACTTTATACGTTGGGTCGTCAATAAAGCTACCATCTGCTGTAGTAATCGGCGTAGGTGGAGTAGCAACCGTGGGGTAAACAATAGCATCTAAGTAATTGGTTGCAAAGATGCTGTTAATTTCGTTTTCGAGCGCTGGAACGCCTTCGGTAATCGCTTTAATGTATTCTGGATTACTTAATCCTCCAAATGCCAGTGAATCCTCGTATACGGCAATACGATTGGGATTGACCGGAGTTTCGGAATTGACCAATTCAGGGTCAAGACTTGCAGCAATGAGTTCTTCTAAGGTTTTCGGATATGAATCATCTAGAGTTGCTAGGTACTCTTCAATCTGTGGTCTGAACTCAGCCTGAACGATGGTGTTTAGTAATGTACTGTAATTTGAAGCCTTAACCACTGTATCGGGAAGGTTCAACTCAACGACGGTTGCACCCAATTTTGTCATGGTGCTGATAGCTGCATCCACTAGCTGGTCAACTTCATCGTTCCCGCCAAAAAAGTCCCGTGCTACCCCAATGCGCGCTCCTTTTAGCGCTTCTGTGTCTAAAAACTGAGTGTAATCCTCAAAAGTCTTGCCCACACTTTTAGAAGTAGTTGGGTCGTTAGGGTCAACACCAGCCATCACTCCAAGAGTGATAGCCGCATCCGTAACTGTCCGTGCCATTGGACCTGCAACATCCACTGACTCTGCTACGGGGATGATACCATCAAGGCTAATTAACCCTTGAGTAGGCTTAATGCCTACCAGCCCAGTAAAGGATGAAGGACCGCGAACTGAACCAGATGTATCTGTCCCCGTTCCTAACATGGCAAAGTTGGCAGCAATCGCAGCCCCAGTACCGCTGCTTGAGCCTGAAGCATCTCGGTTGAGGTTATATGGATTGAGCGTTAACCCTCCTAAAGAGCTATAACCTAGTCTTCCAGAGGAGAGAGCAAATTCGCTCATGTTAGTTTTGCCCAGAATAATCGCACCAGCCTCACGAAATTGTTCAACTGTAAACGCATCATCTGGAGGTATCGACCCAGCCAAAACATCCGAGCCAGCAGTTGTTGGTAAATCAAACGTATCGTAATTATCCTTAAGGAGAACAGGAATTCCGTGCAGCTCCCCTGTAAAGCCTTCACTCTGAAAGGTAGCATCTAATTCCCGTGCGATTTTCAAAGCGTCTGGGTTAGTAGTAATAACCGCAGAAATCGCAGGTCCAACGTCATCGTATGCAGCAATACGGTTCAGGTAAAGCTGTACTAACTCTTCTGCACTGAGCGCTCCAAAAATAAACGCTTTTTGAGTATCACTGATGGTCGCTTCTCGTAAACTAAATTTTACCGGTGGTTCTAACAGAAAAGTTGAGGGCATTGCACCAATTCTTGGGATTTCATCGATGTTGACGCTAAAAAGCATACATGAGAGGATGTAGCTTACGCAAGCTTCTATACAATAGAAGGTCAACTGGCAGATATATTTCAATTTGAATCTAATGCTTGTCAGCGTTGCTTTATAACGGTTAGAGCCCAATTAATTCAATGGAACAGTTTTTAGATGAATGTACCAAGTGGTAAGTGATAAATTTTTTCTTGATAAGAGAATATACTGATAGCAGTAAATTTAGCTAAAAACTCTCATTGGTGCTCGGTTAACAATCAATGAGGAGCCAGAAACCCGGTATCTTGGAGATACCAGGTTTCTAGTTTTCGCTTATCCGAGTAGTATTGATAGTGGTTTAAATCTAGCCAAAAATCGAAGTTAGAAACACTATTTTTAAGCAAAAAAGTATAAAGCAATACAGTTTATGTAAGGATTGCAAGGGGCACAGAAACCCGGTTTCAAGAGAGAAACCGGGTTTCTAAATAACTGCTTAACTAAAGCGTAGTGCAGTATAAAGCTTAATTTGCTACTTTCCAATATGGATGAGTTTTGACGTAATTACTATTGACAAAAGGAATTTTGTCTTCACCTGTTACGAATGGCTGATATTAGTTTTGCCGCCTGTTTCCTGAATTCACAGGTTCTGGCTGTGAAACCTTGGTGTCAGCTTTATTAGACTTCGCTGGATTCTTGTGTTTGAAATATTCTTCCATCACTTGCAATACCATTGGTGCAGCAATACTACCGCCACCACCGCCAGAGTGTTCAGCAAATGCCAAAACGACAATTTCTGGCTTGTCAGAGGGAGCATACGCCCCAAACCAAGCATGGTTTGCTTTTACACGGTTCTTCCATGCTTCAGCCGTACCACTTTTACCAGCCACTGGTGGAAGGTTTGGTACATTCAGCACTTTACCTGTACCTTCAGCGACTACCTTTCGCAATCCGTCACGGAGAACTTTAACAGTACTTGGCTTCATATTTAATGGCGATCGCCAGCTTCTTGCTTCTTCATTGTCCTTGAGCACGTGTGGTTGTACACGGTACCCACCATTTGCAGGGACGGCGAACATAACAGCAGCTTGTAGTGGTGAAGTTTGTAATGCACCTTGACCGATAGACATATTTATGCTGTCCCCTACAGTCCAAGGCATTTTCCACACCCTACGCTTCCATGCTTCGTCTGGAACATTACCTTTAGTTTCTTCGGATGTAAACTCAATCCCAGTTCTGCTTCCAAAACCATACTTGCGAGTCCATTCAATTAACTTAGGTCCACCAACCGCCCTACCAACCTGGTAGAAAAAAGTATCACTACTCCACGCCATAGCTCCGGTGAATCCCAAAGGACCAAAACCTGCGTGGTTCCATTCACCAAATGTTACCCCGCCCACAGTCAAGGAACCGTAGGTTTGCAACACTGTGCTCGGAGAAAATTTTCCCGATTCCAACCCCGCTGTAGTGGTCACAATTTTAAAAGTACTAGCTGGTGGATAGGCACTACTGACAGCACGATTAAGCAAGGGATGGTTATCACCTTGTATACTTTGCCAGTCTTTTTTAGAGAGCTTTTGCTTGGAGAAGACATTGGGGTCAAAGGTGGGGTGAGACACCATTGCCAAGACAGCACCATTATTGGGATCGAGTGCTACAATCACACCATCCCGACCCTTCAAAGCCTTATCAGCTGCCTTTTGTAGATCCAAATCAATTGTCAGCCGGATATCATTACCAGCCTTTGCCTGTTTTTCTCCTAACACTCGGATTGGGCGACCCTTACCATCGACTTCCACCTGCTGACCGCCCCATTCACCACGCAACAGCTTTTCATAAGCTTTTTCCACTCCCATCTGACCAATCACGTCGCCCAGCCGATAGCCTTGTTTGCGCTTTTCTTTTAACTGCTCAGCTGTAAGCTCTCTAGTATAACCTAATATATGACCTAAAGTAGCACCATGAGGATAGGAGCGTACGGCTTCCGTATGAATTTCCACATTGGGAAGTTCATTTTCATACTCTTTTAACGCCGTGATTTCTGCCTCATCCAAATCCCGTGCAATTCTAATTAAAGAAGAGTTAGAACCTGCTTCTTCTAGTTTTTTAACAATATCTTCCTCAGACATATCAAGAATTTTCGACAATCGCGGACCCACAACGGACCATGACGGTTTAGTATGTGCCATAGGCCACAGGTACACCGAGCGCGGATAGCGAGTCGTAGCTAACAACTTACCATTGCGGTCAAAGATATTACCTCGTTCTGGTTGTTTGGGAATCATCCGAATCCGGTTTGCTTCTGCTCGTTGTCGAAGTTTTGCTCCTTCCACAATTTGCAAATAAGCTAAACGAACGCCAATACCAGTCGTCAAAAGTAGGGTAACAAGAATTAAAAATAAAGGCTGGTGACCCCGTCCGACTGTACGTGTATCTCTTTTCCTATTTAGTTGAGGTGGTTGTAGTAAAGCCATATTACAAACAGTGATTTTGAGAATAGCATTATCTGTATACAATTACGCTAAAGATTTACCCGTATTAAAAGATAACAATCGGCGTAGCGTTGCCTTTGTGTCTTATTTTTGCTATCTAGAATAAACCAAAGTCTTATCCGTAATTTGCTTAATGGAATACTTCTTATTGACATTTTTCAGAGAAAATTACGGATTTCATTGAGTCCGTTACTCTATATTCTCTATATATGTAGCCGTTATCAACTTTTTATACCAGCACTTAGAAAAACCTCTCTTTCCGACTCCTCACTCCTCACAAAAACAAAAGCTGCCCACATGGGCTAAGTAGATTATCTGGAGTTCGCTTTTGTTCCTCAAATTAAGGGTGTAGGGGTGTAGGGGTGTAGGGGTGTAGGGG
>JAWQFQ010000049.1:9127-47251 GCA_035967975.1 Scytonema sp. PMC 1070.18 | reverse complement strand
ACAACTAACAACTAACAACTAACAACTAACAACTAACAACTAACAACTAACAACTCACAACTAACAAGAATCATCTGGCGTTGTATAACTTTAGAAAAAGCTAATAATTACTAAGCAACGCCTCTTAATTCCCATAACACAATAAGCTAAAATGCCATTCCAACGAAAAGTTGCTACACATATGTAGTAGGGGAGCAGTGCGAAGGGTGTAATGGAAAGGATTTGGAAGTTAGAACACATTTAATATGAAATTTAAATGTGCAATAGCTTGTCTATCATTTGATGAATTGTTACAACAACACACACAATTAACAAGGTCACACAAAATGTTGAAGAAGTCTTTTGCTTTTGGTTTACTAGCTGCTGGTTTGATGGTTGTTCCTAACGCTGCATTTGCTGGACAAACTCAAGTCAATACTCAACAAACCGTACAAGAAGGTGCTGCTTTCGATGGTAGCAGTGTACGTCAAAATGCTAACAGCAACAGCACTCAAGTTCAACACCGCTCTGGAAGAACTCCCAGAAGCCGTTACGGTTATGGTCCCACCTGCAAAGCTGGTCGCCAAGTACAAGATAGCGCTCAATCTACCAGACAATCTGGTGCGGCTGAATACGGCTCCCGTGTCAACCAAAACAGCAACACCCGCAACCGTCAATCTCAAGCTGCTGGTTGCTAAGAATTGTTAGTGGATAGTGGTTAGTGGTTAGTGGATAGTGGATAGTGGTTAGTGGTTAGTGGTTAGTGGTTAGTGGTTAGTAGATAGTCGTGAAATGCTCATCTAAAAAGCAATATAACAACTAACAACTAACAACTAACAACTAATAACCAACAACTAACAACTAACAACCAACAACCAACAACTAACAACTAACAATCAACAACCAACAACTAACATATATTATCTGACGTTGCTGAGGCTTTATAACAAGCCAATATTAATTAAGCAACGTCATTTTGACTCCTACAACACACAACTACTAAGGTTTCATGAAGAGATGGTGAAGAAAATTTCCGCCTTAACTATATTAGCCACTGCTCTGATTGTATTACCATCTACCGCCTTCGCTGAATCAGTCACTCGCCAAGAGATTAATCAAAGCGGTACTGCTGAAGGTTATGGTAGCCAGGTCAATCAAAGTGCTAGACAAAGAAGCACTCAAAGAAGAGAGACTCGTGGTTCTCACAGCAACCGCTGCAAGTATGGATCTGGATCGCAATACTCCAATCAATATGTAAGCCAAGCTGGTTATGCTGTTAATGGTAGCCGTGTTAACCAAAATGCTAACCAACGTAGCTCTCAAAGTCAACTGGAAGCATCTCGTCAAAATTGTAGGTAAATCTCCAGGCAATTTTTGGTTATTGGGTTTTACATTTCTGGAACTTTCATTAATTCAACTTCCAGGATGTATGAAGGTTCTTACTAATTGAGTCAAAGAACGAACGTTGCTGAATTATGGGAGTCAGCTAAACTATGTTCTCATTGAGCAACGTTAAGATGCTTACCAGTTGACATAAATGTCTGTTAGCAGTGCCGTGGTGGTGTATGAGGTGAGGAGTTGACAAAGGTTCTACCGATTTCCTAGCTTGTAACGTGAAAATCGGTTGTTTTTTATATAGAGGAAATAAGCCATGCCTGCCAGACAATCGTTTCTATTTCTAGTAATCTCCATGCTGATTGCATTCCCCGCTGGAATTGCTAATGCAGAAATTGATGTCGAAAACGGTAACACTCGGGTACGAATTGACGATTACGGTATTAGAGTTGACCGAGATAACGATGATTCGTTTTATCAAGGGCGATATAGCGATCGCGTACGTCGCTCAAGAACAAGAGTACGTGCTCCCCAAAGCCGCTATCGCCGAATTCGCAATAACTTAAGATACCCTCGACCCACAACAACGCGCTCCTTGAATTGTAGTAATCGCAGAAGTGTAAACCACCAAACCATAACCAGTCGCTCTGGTACAGCGAGTAATCGCAGTTATAGTTCCGTGACAACAACCACTTGTCGATAATTTTCCAAGGATTCAATCATGAAGTTGAAATTATTCTCCCTTAGCTTGTTCTCTGTTTCCGTTGTTTCGCCCTTTTTGATTCCTTTCTTAACTCCGTCTGCAATGGCATGCGTTGCTGTTGATACCAGCGTGCAGGTTGCAGTTGACCGTTCAAGACAGCGTTCTCAGGTCAATAATGTTAGTCAAAATTTTGACCCAAATTGCCAAGGTGGAAGAGTTCGCAGCAGAGCAACACAAGTTTGTCACTCTGATGGTCGATGCGAACAGTATCGACGCAGCGAACAAAATGTGACTGGTAATGGCAATCGTAACTCTCGTGTGAAAACTCCAAACATTGGTGTTAAAGTACACGTTCCAGTACACGTTACAAAACCATCTATCGGACGATAAGACAATCTTTAATGGCTGTGGAGACGTGACACTTCGCGTCTCCAAAAAAGATGTCCGAAGTCCCTATAGTACAGGAACTTCGGATTCATTTATACATTACTGTATGCTCAATTTATTATTTTCTCGCTACAGTTATTTCATCATGAATAAACTCATCATATTTGCCACCTGCTTAACTTTTCTGGCTCTAACCACATCTTTAGCTCAAAGTATAGTCAAAAACAGCCAAAGTTCCTCCGTTGAAGTTCAATCTGACAATGCTAATATCCAAGAAAGTACCTTTATTGAAGTTCAATCTGACAGTAGTAGCGATATGAATAGATCCTCCTCCTTTATGAGTCAGCATTCTAGCTCTGATGGTTCCTTTGGATACCAACAAAGCTCACTTACTCTCAGTGCAGCAAATCTGAATCGTCCCCATATCTTGAGTATTAATACCGCAGGTGCTCAAATGTCGGGTGAAATTCTCGTCGATGATAAAGTTGTTAAACAGATTAACAACAGTAGCAGCGTTGATATTGATTTGTCACGTCATTTATCAGCTGGAGAACATAAGGTTGACGTTTCAGCCCGTTATTCTCCCGCATCTTCTGCTGTTAGTGTAGAACTTAGCAGTCCAAGTGCTAATATCACCCAACAGAACAACGGAAATGGTGTGTTAAATTATACAATGAACGTTAGCGTCCGCTAGCATTTTGACAATCAGATTTTGTTCTCAATGGCGCTAAAGAGTCCTTGTTGTTTTCAGTTGGCTTTCCAAATTTGCGCGCACCCACAATTCTGCTACAGACCAAATCCAAAACTTGTTTGGTGCTTGAGCAAAATCATCTTGATTGTGGGTGACGATCGCATCTAATTCCTGATAACCAGCACAAACTAGCTCTACAGCCGATTCAAAATCTCGTAATGGAGATGAGCGTGCTTGTTGCAAAATATTTCGATCTACAGAACAAATCTGAAATTTTTGTTGTAACCAATCAACGATTGTGTCGGCAATTTTATGATTTTGCAAACGGCTTGCATAGGAATATATTTTGTGCCAACCAATATCTGTGATATACATTTCAATCAACGGATGAACCTTGTCTAATAATTCGCTAACTTCTCTTACCAACCCATTACGATTCATCAAAGCTTCTAATATTAAATCAGCATCAACTAATATCCGGATCACTTTCCAACCCCATGATTAATATAACAGTATATTGTAAGAAATGTTACGCATTCTCACTCAGGTAGTACATATATATACAAACTGCGGAACAATATTTCCGAATAATGCTGACTTTTAGTAGAACACCAGCTGTTGCGGAAACACATGGCTTTAGCTTGTATCTTTCTTCTCTCAAGGATTAGCCACATCTATATAGATTAATTTCCTCGGTAACTCTACGTAGGTAAGACGGCAGATAAATTTTCGTAGTTCCAAGTAGAATCAAAGGTTCTTGTACCATACATATACTTCGTACGGTAATAGACTTCAAATTCACCCGAATGGGTGATGCAAAAGGTTATACATTTATGAATGTATTTGCACTATGACAGATAGCACTCCGAATACTGCAAGAGACAGCGAGAATTAGAAACCCGGTATCTCCAAGATACCGGGTTTCTCGCTCCTTATCAATTGTTAACCGAGCAGTATTGCAACTTGTTTGCCATAATATATAATATATCCGTACTACTAACTTAATAATTGATTATGGTTCAAACAATCCAAGCAAAAGATATCACCTTACTAGAATTAGAAACTCTATGGGGACTACAGCTAATCCGGGATAAGCAATTTTTTCGGGAATGGAAAGATAATTTACCCGAAATTACTGAACTAGAAAAACAACTATTAGACAAAGTTCAAGCAGGATACTTTAATTTACTAAGGTATCCATCTATGCTCGAGAATGTTGTCAAAATGTCAGTTTTAGACCCACTTTTATTTATTGGTGACTTTTATTTATCTCCGTTTTATGTCAAATCGGAAAAATCTATAGAAATTTCCGCAGTAGATGAAGATATTGTTATTAAGGGTAGCTTGGATGCTTTGGTTTTAAAAGAACAATTTTGGGTAATGGTGATTGAATCCAAACAAGCTGCTTTTTCTATAGAAGCTGGACTAGCTCAAATTCTAACTTATATGTTAGCAAACCCTTACCCGGAAAAGCCTAGTTTTGGCATGATTACTACAGGAGGAAGTTTTACATTTCTGAAATTAGTTAAAAGAGAAACCCTACAGTATGCAACCTCTAAAGTTTTTGAACTCCGAAATCCTGATAATGAATTATACGATGTTCTGCGGATTTTAAAACGCTTGAGTCAGTTAGTTATTTCCTCAACTATACTTTGAGCGCAAGCGTTCATCATTTTAGCTGACTGCTGATAGCTGAACGCTTACATTAAATATTTCCGTATTTTAATTTAAGGCAAATCCTTCAGCAACAGATAATAAAGCTGTCCGTAGCTGACAGTGACGCCAGCGCGATCGCCTGCTTCTTGACCAGTCCCTAAAAAATAATCGACCCTCCCCGCACCTTTAATTGCGCCTCCCGTATCTTGGTCAAGAACGTAGCGACTCACGATACGATGTTCCATTGTCGCGGTCTTTTGACTGACAAAGGGAAAAGGAGCGCGAATCATAGCTAAAGCGCCAGGGGGCATAATGGATTTATCTGTTGCTATGGAGCGTTCCGGTGTAAGTGATACATTGATAGACCCTTGCGCTGGTTTACCGTGGGTCTCTTTGAAAAACACAAAACTGGGGTCACGGGGGATGTAAATATTTAAATCTTGTGGATGCTTCTGAAAATAATCAAGGATAATTGGCATGGTCAAACCCTCAAGAGGGACTTTACCATCATCTACGAGTAGTCGTCCGAGACTTTTATAATTATATGCAGTATTACCAGCATAACCAATCGTTGTTTGTGTCCCGTCAGGAAGTTGAAGTCGGGCGGAACCTTGGATTTGAATAACATAAGGTTCTAGGCGATCGCGAAACCAAAACAATTCTGATCCCCGTAGTTTACCTTTGGAACCTTGCAAACCATCAGCTCCTTCTAATTCCAAGCGTGTGGGATGAGGTCTTTTCCAAGAACTGATATCCGGAGGTTGGCGGTAAACTGGATAGCGATATTCTGCTGTAGGGACACGACTTGCTGCGTATACTGGCTCGTAATAGGCGGTAAACAAGACTGAACCTTTGCGATCGCTCCCTACGGATTGGTAAAATTCAAATTCCTTGGCAATAGCTGTATTCAATTCTCTAACATTCCGAGATTGTACTAACAGTTCGCGGAATCTTTGCAAACTTTTAATAACTCGCTCTTGTGTAATCCCAACTATCTTATATTCTTGATAAGCCACAGCCGCATTAGGAGAAGACAAGTATTGTAGGCTTCTATTAACAGCTGTCAATAAAGCCTTTTTGTCTGCTGCTTGACCGTTTTCACTCCACAACTGGTTATCCAAACAAGAAGTGTCGTCCGCACAGCAAGGTATTGGTGAACCTTGTAGGGGTACCAGTGGCGGTATTTGTTCTTGAGAGAAAGTATCTGTATATTGACTTTGAGAAGACACTGGAAGTTCCCACCTTATTATCCGACATTCTGATGGGCTCAGTTGGTTGTTTGCCAACGGCTGCATAGGAACTAACGATATCATTGGAGCTATGGAGAAACTGACGGTAATGGTAGTCAATGCATTTGCTTTGAGGGACATGGAGGTGTAAGGTACGGGGAATGGGGTGTGGGGAAAAATTGTCAGAGTTTCAGCGCAAATTTATTATTTCTGTTAATATTAAAACAATTTTTATTATTATCAATATATAGCAATCCTAAATCATTCGTGACAAGTAAGAAACCCAGTATCTTTAAGATACCGGGTTTCTGTAGTCTCGCACAACTCCTTAACAGAATCGCCCTACACCCTATTTTCCAATCAGTGTTGAATATGCATGAAAAGAAAAAAATAGGGAACGGTTTGTTACCTGTCGAACCTCAATCCAATTAAATCTCCGTACCTACACAGAACCAGGAACAGGTGTAGCTGTACTAGTAAGTTCTCGATAAACAGCTTCTGGAATTATGATTTTGGTATATAGCTGTCGGAGTAAATCTAATTGACCAACAGCAGCAAGGCTAGTCACTGGTGAAGTATCACTAATAACAATCACAATCTACCCAACTCCCGTAAATTCTTCAAATCGAGTTCAAAATCTTCGAGTTCGTAAGAATATAGAGGAATTTTGCGTTCACCAAGCAACTGCTGAAACTGTATTTTATCCATTTCTGCCAACTTGCTAGCATATCCTAGGGGAAGTTTTCCGGAGCTAAACAGCAATAGAGCAACTTCCTGGACACATGATACAGATGAATTACCCTAACTCAATCCGATCCGCTCCATCGTGAAGTAATGCCACCATTAAAGTTAGATATTCTCGAAGTTGGCGAGTAATTAAAAAGTTCTCACGCACAAATTCCTTAGCCTTTTTACCCATCTCTTCAATCTTTTCCGACTGACTCAGTAGATAACGAATGCGTAAAGCCGCACCTTCGGGAGTGTTCACAAGATAACCTGTATGGTGATTGATGACCTGAAGCCGGATTCCTCCGGTATCTCCGCCAATCACGGGTTTTCCTTTCCACAATGATTCGGTAACAGTGAGTCCAAATCCTTCCCGCGTGGATTTTTGCAGAGCTATGTCTGCTGCTCTCTGAAGCGCATTAATAATGCGGTGAGCATCTGGGGGTAACAACAGGACGTGAATATCAGGATCGTCGCCAGCTGCTGTGTACACTTCATCTAAAACGAACTTTCCTTCCGGATCGTCCGTAGCACTACCACCAGCCAAGACAAGTTGAAGTTGGGGTATGAACTTCTTCGCCAGTTGATAAGCTTGAATAACACCAACTGGGTCTTTAAAACGGTCAAAGCGGGAGACTTGAACAATCAAAGGGCGGGATCTGTCTAGAGAGAAGCGATCGCAAACAGCATCCACTTCACTATCGTAGAGGTCCACATTCTTTTCACTTAAGGGGTCAATACTGGGTGGGATGATGTACTGAGGATGGGGTAGGGGTTGAGCAAAAGCAGCCAGGGAAAAGATGCTGGCGTCGTAGGACATCAGGAATTGTCTCAAGAATTTCCAGATTGGTCGATAAGGACGGCTGACATCAATGTGACAGCGCCAAATCCATTTACCCCGACGATTGGGACAGTATTGTAATAGAGGTGCTGGTTGAGGGTCGTGAATAAAGGCAAAGTCTGCTTGTTCTAGTATAGGGCGAAGTTGTTCGGCGTTTCTGGCATTGGTTTCGTCATAGTACCGTAACAAAGCATTGGTAATTTGAACGGGGTTACCCTGCAATGCGTTGTGCATCCCTTTGGTACACTGGAAGAAATCGCTGTCGCCTTGTATAATTTCCCAAGAGGTATCAAGTCCCAACTCCTGCATTAATGGGACGAGCTTATTTAAGATTTCAGCAACTCCCCCTCCGAGTCGAGTCGAATTCACATGCACGACTTTCTTTCCGCGTAACGGTGCGGCTAACTGCTGTAGCTGGTCAATCACATCCTGACCCGTTACCCGCGCATAAGCTTCTAACATTTCCATCAGTTGGTTTCTCCACAACAAAGACTAAAAGCTACGGTCAGTTGCTTGCGAAGTTCCGATAGGGAACTGAAATAGGGGTCGATATTGGCAAGGCGATCGCACAAGTTGTTATACAATCCATTAAAGCTAGATAGCCAGAATCGAAAATCATCTTGGCTATCTGTCAAGCGTCTTCTCGCATCAATAAAGTGGTAAAAGATACTGCTTGTTGATAAAGAAGGCATCAATTCTGCAAGTTGTTCTGGACGCTCAACCCGCTTATAGGTATCAAAAACAACGATTTGCGAACGAATAAACTCGAAGGGTTCTGTTGCAGGGAACCAGTATAAATGTTCACTTTCGTCCAATCGTTGTTCGACAACATCAATCAAGTCTTGGCGCAAGTCTTCCAAATTTGGGTAAGCTGTAGGGTCGTTCATTGCCAGACGCTCAGCTAGGATATCATCATGTAGTCCGTGTCTAGCCCACGACGCAAAATTGTTGTTGTACTCTCGCTCCTCAAAGCGAGGTTCCAGCAAACTTCCCCAAAAGTGAAAGTAAATGCTGTCCAGTCCTATTGTCAGTAGGTTATCTCGTAATTCTTTAAGAGTTAGGGCGCGTTTACCAGTGGCGATCGCAATCAACGCACAGTCTTTGAGTGCGAAAGCATATTCGCTACCGCTAAACTCTGTAGTTATTCTTTCATCCGGCATAGTATTTCAATAGTTGCCACTGCTAGAATCTAGCAGATAGTTTTAACTTTATACAAGGTTTTTCAACCCCCTCGTTGCAAATGTGGAGCAAAGTTTAGAAAAAGTATTCAAATTAAAATATAGTTTTACAGATAAAACTTCCTCCAGTCTCAATGCTCGTGAGAAAATTGAGTAGACTGAGTGAATAACATCATTAATCAGTACAAACGAACTAATAAGTCTGTGGTGGTCATGCGATCGCATCAGTGACCGAATTGGAGCGCTTACTAGGCAGTTTTTATATCGGACTATATGGTCAAACATGGGTTAGTTTCATGAAATTCTGTAAAGACTTAGTCACTAAATTGATGAGATTATGTCGCAATAAGTGGAGTATTATCAACGAGGTTTAAGAGCTATGGAGCTTATTCTATCAGCACCCTAGCCCTTTTTGTCGCCCCTTGAGGTAATTATGTTAATGCATAAATTCTATAGTTAAGAATGTTGATGAAATAAACAAACCTGCACTTATTGCTAGGTACAAACTCAACTTAAATATAGGATACTACGAGTGTTATCAGTGGGTGCAACTATCAGGAGGGCTGTGATGTCTAAGATGACTGAGCGTTTGGGCTGGATAAAAGGATGTGGAATTGTTTTCGGGGGTGCGATCGCTTTAATGTCAAATAGTGTAGTTGCTCAAATAACTCCTGATAGTACTCTTCCAAATAATTCCATTGTGACACCAAATGGTAGTATCCTCAATATTACAGGGGGAACTACTGCAGGAGCCAATCTATTCCACAGTTTTCAAGACTTCTCCGTTCCCACTGGTACGGAAGCTTTCTTTAACAATGCAGTTGATATTCAAAACATTATTAGCAGAGTAACAGGTGGGTCAGTATCTAACATTGATGGGTTGATTCGTACGTTGGGTACAGCTAATTTGTTTTTGATGAATCCAAATGGGATTGTCTTCGGTCCAAATGCGAGTTTAAATGTGGGTGGTTCGTTTGTAGCTAGTACAGCAAGTAGTCTAAATTTTGCTGATGGCACTCAGTTCACTACCAAGGCTTCTCAAACAAGTCCACTACTAACACTTAGTGTTCCAACTGGTTTACAGTATGGATTGACAACTCCAAGTCGCATTGTTAATCAATCTAGAGCAACCAATAACAATGCTCAAACTACAGGTTTACAGGTGCAATCAGGTCAAACTTTGGCACTAGTGGGCGGTGATGTGGAGTTAGACAGGGGAAATTTGTTTGCTCCTGGTGGTCGAATTGAGTTAGGAGGGATAGCAGAGGCGGGAACAGTAGGACTGAATTTTGATGGGAACAATTTGAGCTTGAGTTTTCCTGATGGTGTAGTTCGAGCAGATGTCTGGCTGAGTAATGAATCTGAAGTCAATGTCCGCTCTGGAGGCGGGGGTAGCATTGCTGTCAACTCTCGAAATTTGACTATGACAGGAGAAAGTAAACTGCGGGCTGGAATAGCTTCAGGATTGGGTTCACCTTTAAGCAAAGCAGGGAATATTGATATTAAGGTGACACAGACAATGTCCCTAGGAAATTTAAGCTTTGTTTCCAATTCAATTTTACCGGAAGCAATAGGCGATGGGGGTAATGTCAATGTAACCGCAAGAGCGCTTTCGTTAACTGACGGCTCTCAAATCAACAACAGTGTCATCGGATGGGGCAATGCAGGAGATGTCAGTATTGAGGCTAGTGAAATCACCTTTACCGGAGAGGGGAACTTTAGTAGTCTTTTGCCAGAAGTAAGCGTCACCCGAAGAAATAGTGGAATTGTCACCATTTCCTTTGGACAAGGAAATTCTGGCAGTATCAAAATCACTACAGATTCTTTTTCTTTTCTTAATAACGCAGGGCTATTTGTCGGTACTTTTGGACAAGGGAATGCTGGGAATATATTAGTACAGGCTAATGACTTTGTTTCTCTAAATAATAGCTCAATGTTCGCTAATGTAGGAGCCCAAGGACAAGGGGATGCTGGTGATATCAACGTTCAAACACGAAGTTTAAGCTTAATAGATAATGCTGTACTCAGTACCACTACCTCTGGAAAAGGGAATGCAGGAAATATATTAGTACAGGCTAATGACTCTGTTTCTTTAAATAACAGCTCAATGTTCGCTAATGTAGGAGCCCAAGGACAAGGGAATGCTGGTAATATCAACGTTCAAACACGAAGTTTAAGCTTGATAGATAGTGGTCAATTAGCTGCGGCAGTGTTCCGTGCTGAGGATAATGTTGCAGGGGGACAGGGTGAGGCGGGAGATATTCAGGTGAATGCAACTGATTCTGTTTATATTTCTGGAGTTGATTCTGATGGTTTCCCGAGTGGATTACTGGTGCTCACCGAACAAGGGGCTGTGGGAAACGCAGGAAATATTGTAGTCAATACTGGTTCGTTCCGGATAGCTAATGCCGCAGCTGTGTCCTCTGGAACGCGCAATTCCAGCGATGGAGGTACTGTTACCATTAACGCTAACACCTTTGAAGCCACTGGTGGTGGACAGATTCGCACTACGAGCCGCAGTAGTGGTAATGCAGGCAGTATCACTTTGAATATATCAGACCGCATCACTCTTGCTGGCAGCGATCCCGATTATTATGCTCGACGTAATAACTTTGGTGAAAATAGAGTCAGTGAAGCAGGACCTGCAAGTGGGGTGTTTGTTAATGCATCTAGTGCTTCCACAAGTCAAGAGGGTTCTTTGAAGATAACAACTCAGCAGTTGATTGTTCGAGATGGTGCTCAAGTTAATGTGAGCCATCAAGGGACGGGAAATGCAGGCTTGTTGGAAATTGAAGCAGGCTCCATTCACTTGAACAATCAAGGCAGCATCACCGCACAATCTGCATCAGGGCAAGGCGGAAATATAACACTACTTGTCGATGATTTACTGCTGCTGCGTCGTAACAGTTCTATCTCTGCCACTGCAGGGACTTCACAGCAGGGTGGAGATGGCGGCAACATTACCATTGATGCTCGTAATGGCTTTATTGTTGCAGTTCCTGGAGAAAATAGCGACATCACCGCCAATGCTTTTGAAGGCAGTGGTGGTCGGATTACAATCACATCTAGAGGAATTTTCAATATCCAACAGCGCGATCGCGAAGAATTAGAACGCTTGCTGGGAACTGCAACTCCACTAGACCCTCAACAGCTACCAACCAACGATATTACAGCATTTTCCCAAACCAACCCAACCTTAGAAGGTCAAATTAATATCAGTACACTAGATGTTGACCAAAACTTAGGATTAGTAGAACTGCCTGCAGTATTAGTCGATACATCAGATATAGTAGACACTGGTTGTGCTGCCTTTGTGGAGGGAAACAATAGTAGCTTTACCGTCACCGGACGTGGTGGTTTACCTCCTTCTCCCGATCAACCCCTCAGTCCTGATGTTGTCTGGTCTGATACGCGATTATCAGAAACAACACAGAGGATCTCGCCTCAACAAACAACCAAATCACCCGCCAAATCTGATGTTGTCGAAATTAATCCTGCTACTGGCTGGGTGTTTAACGGTAAAGGAGAAGTTACCCTCATCTCCCATATACCCAACTCCACCAATGTCATGTCTACTACAGCGAGTTGTCCTCAATATTGAGATTGACTGCATTTTCGGATCAGCATATTAATGCATAAGTTTTATTGTTAAGAATATTTATGAAATAATACAAACCCGTACTTATTGCTAGGTACAAACCCGACTTAAATATAGGATACTACGAGTGTTATTCACCGGGTGCTACTATCAGGAGGGGTGTGATGTCTGTGATGAGAGGATTCGGAATTGTTTTCGGAAGTGCGATCGCTCTGATGTCAAATAGTGTAGTTGCTCAAATAACTCCTGATGCGACTCTTCCAAATAATTCTGTCGTGACACGAAATGGTAATACCTTCAATATTACGGAGGGAACTCAAGCAGGAGCTAATCTCTTCCATAGTTTTCAAGATTTCTCCGTTCCCACTGGTGCGGAAGCTTTTTTTAACAATGCTGTTGATATTCAAAACATTATTAGCAGGGTAACAGGTGGGTCAATATCTAACATTGATGGGTTAATTCGTGCTAATGGTTCAGCTAACTTATTTTTGATGAATCCAAATGGGATTGTCTTTGGTCCAAATGCGAGTTTAAATGTGGGTGGTTCGTTTGTAGGTACGACAGCAAATGCAATTCAATTTGGCGAACAAGGATTTTTTAGCGCTACTAACCCTAATGCGCCTCCACTACTAACCATTAATCCTTCAGCTTTACTGTTCAATCAAATCGCAGCCCCTATTGAAAACAATTCAAGAGCGGACGCAGGACCAGATCCATCAGGAAATACTGGATATTTTGGGTTAAGAGTACCAAATGGTCGAAGTTTACTACTGGTAGGCGGTGATCTCAAGATTGATGGCGGTGGAATAGTCGCTTTTGGTGGTCGCATCGAATTAGGCGCAGTCGCAGGAACAGGAACAGTTGGATTAAATCTGGATAGGAACAATCTCAGTTTAAATTTTCCTGAGACTTTACCCAGAGCTAATGTGTCCCTAACAAATGAAGCTGACTTTAATGTAGCTGCAGGCGGAGGTGGTAATATTGCGATGACTGCTCAGAATATTGATTTGGACAATAGCTCTTTGAATGCGGGAATTTTGAGTAATAATGGTTCAGTTGACGCTCAAGCAGGAGATATTAATCTTGATGCCACAGGGTCAATAACCGTCAACAACAGCAGTATCCGAAATGATGTGAGAGCTGAAGCTATAGGCAATAGTGGCAATATCGATATTCAGGCTATGTCACTCTCAGTCACCAATGGTGCAATAATCAGCGCCAGTATTTTTGGGCAAGGGAATTCAGGTGAAGTGAATGTTTCTGCTCTTGAGACAGTTTCCTTAGATGCTGCTAATATCAACAGTTTTATAGTGAACAATGTGTTATCCAATGCTGTAGGCAACAGTGGGGGTATCAACATTACCACAGGTGTACTAGATGTCAAAAATGGATTTCAAATACAATCTCTCACATTTGGAGAGGGAAATTCTGGAAAAGTGACTGTTTTAGCTCGCGATAGAGTTTCTTTGGACGGGACAAATAGTCAAGGAGCTCGCAGTGGTATTTTTGCTATTGTTGGGTCTGGTGCTACGGGTAGTAGTGAAGGAGTCGATATAACTACAGGCTCTGTTTTCATCACTAATCGCGCTCAACTCGTTAGTACAACTTCTGGAGTAGGTAATTCAGGAAATATTAACGTACAGGTGCAAGACCAAGTTTATTTACTCAACTCCATTATCATTACCGAAATTACTGAGTTTGGCGGTGTGGGTACTGCAGGTGATATCAATATTACAACGGGGTCTCTGGTACTTAAGGACGGCTCAGCACTACTTGCTGACACTGAGTATCAAGGGGATGCGGGCAATATCAACATTGTTGCTCGTGATTCTGTTATTTTGGAAGGCACAGGACCTAGCGCTCTTGACATTAATGTAACAGTTCCCAGCCAAATTTCTACTACAGCAGATCCCGTAGTGCCAGATACAACAGGAGAGGGAGGAGATATTAGTATTATTACAGGCTCTCTCTCTGTTAGGGATGATGGATTTATCAGTGCAAATACCTTTGGCAGGGGAAAAGGTGGAAACATTCAAATTAGTGCTGATTCTCTGTCTTTAACCAATGGCGCTAGATTTTCTGCCAGTACCCTTGGACAAGGTGATGCAGGAAACATTGACATTAATGCCCCTAATAGAGTCAGTGTCTCCGGTAGCAGTTCAATAACAGGACGCTCCAGCGCATTGTTGACATTTACTTCTTCCGATTCCACTGGCATCGGTGGCAATGTCACTGTAAACACCACAAACTTGCGTGTATCAGATGGTGCGGTGTTAGACGCACGAACTAGAAATAATCGTAATGGCGGTAATATTTCGTTAAATATCAGACAAGCTGAAATTTTAAACGGTGGGCAACTTCTCTCTATATCTACTGGTGCTGGAAATGCGGGAACAATTACAGTCAATGCCACAGATAGAATCATTATTGATGGTAGCGATCGCACTTACAATGACCGTGTAGCAGAATTTGGCACAGCAGTTGCACCCGTCAATTCAAACAGTGGATTGTTTGTTAGTTCTCAAGGTACAGGGGAAGCAGGAAACATTAACGTGATTTCACCCCAAATTCGTTTAGACAACACCGGAACCATCAACGCTGAATCTGCATCTGGTAATGGCGGTAATATCAGATTAGCTGTAGGAGACTTATTACTTCTACGTCGTGGCAGTCAAATCTCAGCCACGGCTGGTACTGTGGGTGCAGGTGGCAATGGTGGCAACATTACTATTAACGCTCCCAATGGTTTTATTGTCAGCGTCAATAATGAAAATAATGACATCACTGCCAATGCTTTTGAGGGCAGTGGTGGTCGGATTGCAATCACATCTAGTGGGATTTTCAACATCCAACAGCGCGATCGCAAAGAATTGGAGCGCTTACTAGGCAACTCACCAAACCCTCAACAGCTACCAACCAACGATATTACAGCATTTTCCCAAACCAACCCAACCTTAGAAGGTCAAATAAATATCAGTACACTAGATGTTGACCAAAACTTGGGATTAATAGAACTCCCCGCAGTCTTAGCAGATGTATCAGATATAGTAGATACTGGTTGCGGTGCGATCGCCAGCACACTCGACGCCCCAGGAAGCAAATTTGTCGTCACAGGACGTGGTGGTTTACCTCCTTCTCCCGACCAACCCCTCAGTCCTGATGTTGTCTGGTCTGATACAAGGTTACCAGAAACAACACAGAGGATCTCGCCCCAACAAACAACCAAATCACCTTCCAAATCTGATGTTGTCGAAATTAATCCCGCTACTGGTTGGGTGTTTAACGGTAAAGGAGAAGTTACCCTTATCTCCCATATACCCAACTCCACCTATACTGAGTCTACTGCAGCGAGTTGTCCTCAAAGATAAAATTAATTAGACAATACATCTTTACTGTTGCATAAGTTGATTCTAAGACCCCTATTAATGTTTGACCAAGCTACAACACTCCTAGACCCCTTTTCTTGATATGAAAAGGGGTTTCTTTATACTTTAAGCGGTCAGCTATCAGCTTGTGGTACCAATACCGCAAGAGGTAGAGCCAAAAAATAAATTTCACACCTCTTAACTAAAGTCAGATAAATCTGACTGAATATGGCTTTTAACCCGTTTTAACGGGTTTGAGCTTTTAGCCCAAATTTTAATTTAGGGCAAATTCTTTTTTTCTTTTCCTGATTAATTTTTAGTCAGAGTTCTTATATTAGCGAATTCTCCTCCCTTCATGGGGTAAGTTGTACAAGGCTCGCGATAAGCCGAGAACGATCGCAGCCGCAATCCCACCAAAGATATAAAGTGCTTGGTCGCCAGTTCCAAGACCGATAAACCGCATCACCACAAACACTATCCCAGCAAGCAGAATCAAAGGAGTGATATCAAAGTAGCGGCGGTGGTCGCCTCCTTCTACTTCTAATCCTAGATATTCTTCTTCAATAGCGCGTTGTGCTAACATGGGATGCTTTCCAAGTGCGATCGCCTCTCCAAGTACAAACACTCCAGCACCAAGAGCAACAGAAGACCAAGGTAAAAAAATAGTCGCAATTGCACTCAACAGCGCTATCCCAAACCAAACTAAGCGTTGGTAAAACCGCCATTTGGAGAGGGCGAGGGATTGGTTTTGAGATTCGGCGGAATTATCAATCCTCTCAGCGCTTGGGATAAAAAAGTGTTCACATTATGTGCTGCGTCCCGAGCTTTTCTGGCGCGATCGCATTCAGCACGATGTTTCTCAAGCTGCTGTTTTTGTTCTGGAGTAAAGTCTTCAGTTATTTCATACATAACCACCAGTGATTCTTCCTTAAGAGTATTGACAAATGCACGGTTGCGAGCACGTTCTTGAATATCTTCAGCTTGGGTTTGTAATACTTTTTGAAGTTGGAGATATGCGATCGCACCTAGTTGACGTGCTCGCTCTGAAATTTCAACAAGTTCATCCTCAACGAGGTTAAATTGTTCGGGGACTGCGATCATTTGTCCTTGACTAGCTTGTTCGACTATAACTATCGCCTCTGTTTTTTGTGATTGTTGTGGTATTTCCTCAGGAATGGATTGCTCTGACGCAAGATGAATAGCAGTACCTTGTGGTGGAATAATTTTTTGAGCTTTCACACACAGCTGGACGAAATCTTGGGTACTACCCCTTTTTTCCTTAAGAAAGGTGTTTAACTCGTCCAGTAATTTCAATTCATCTGACGTGATGTATTTTTTTCCGTCCTCTCCCGTAAATGGCTTGATATACAGCTTTCTCAACTTGTTATAAACAGTGGACTTTGCAATTCCATATTTGGAAGCCAATTCGGACACTAAAATTTTGTCTAAATTTTGCTTTGGGGGATTTTCATAAATTTTTGACATAAGTGTACCCTTTTTATTAAAGAAAAAACATCCGTTTTATTTGGAATACAAACTAGATTCCCCGATAACAATCAATTAACCAAGCGTAAAATCACCGATTATAATGAAAAAATGAATTCCACACTCCCACGCGCAAAACAATTCCTGTTTAGATAAAAATACTGACCTCAATGTATGAGACTAACAGTGATAATACTACCAACACGGTTCAGTTAACAGTAATGGTGACTAGAGAAACCCGGTATCTCAAAGATACCGGGTTTCTAATTTTCAGGATCAAGTCTTATCTGAACCGTATTGGGAAGTACATAATTGCAACGCTGCATAAAAACTTTGCGCCATCACCATAAAAATTTACCCATAAGCCCGCATATCTCCCCAGAACTTATGAGTAAAAATCTTGCTTTGTGACAGTGAATGCGATTGGTAAAGTATACTTTGCCATTAGGTGCAAGATACACCCTGATATATAAATAGAAGATAACACCCTGTATATAATAATTGCAGTACTCGCAACTTGTACTCTTAGTATGCAAAATGTACTCAAGCTTTTTCTCAGTCAAAAGTCATATTTAGTCTCTGTATCTTTAGATATAGATTTTAGTAAGCTTGAGCTAACACCATTGTAGGGGAATAACTTTTAGCCAAGGTAGTTAGCTATGAAACCACCAACTTGGGTTAAAAAAGCAACTTTTGTCGATTCTGTAACCATCGAAGTTGGCTTCTATATTTGTGATTCCTTTTATTGAATTGCGATCGCGCTTGGGAAAGGACTACTGGACAGAACATTGGTAACTAATTTAGGAAGTTTCTGAATATGTCCATCCTCGCGTTTAAGAGGTTGTTTGAAAAGTAGTTGGCTGTGATTTTAGGCACTTATCGATCCCCCCTAGCCCCCCTTAAAAAGGGGGGAAAATCTCTAACGGTCCCCCTTTTTAAGGGGGATTTAGGGGGATATTAAATGTGCATGCTACTGATGAAAGGACTTTTCAAACATCCTCTCAGAGCGATCGCACGAGTGGTAACAAAGACAATACTCAATACTTGTCGGAAAGAGCGAAAATTAGAAACCGGGTTTCTGGCTCCTCATCAATTGTATCCCTTGCAGTATTGAAACAAACCCTCCCCTTGAAACCACTATCCTATTAAGCAGTATCAAAGAGCACGTCATTTTCTCTTTCTTTAGAACTGCGATACTGATGCTCTAGGTCAATTGTCTACTAAATAAATTTACACAATGCAGTGAATGTAAAGTTCTAAAAAAGATTTTGTTGACAAAGCTCATCCATTAGTAGTTTAAGTTAATTCCCGTATATCCCGTGGGATGACTTTTTCAAAGTTACGCGAATACCATATAGCATAATGCATTCACCAAATACACCATGTGATGTGTTATGAACATTCGGTTATCATGCAGTTATCAGTTATGCAAACCCATCAACAAACTCTTGAAGTAACAGGCTTTCCTGCTCAAGTCTGGGGAAACATTTTGGTTCCAACTCAGGGAACAATGAGTATTGAAGTTAACGGTGATACTCTTTATGGAATAGCCAAAACTGGTTCAGCGAAAAAAGAATCGTGGACTCGTATTCAAAATATTGATTCTATTGAAATTCATCAATCTCCTATTTATGCACTCATCGGTCTAGGAATCTTTTTAGTTTTTTTAGGTTTAGGTTTGCTCACATCATTTCTGATTGGTGTAGTTTTTCTTCTCGGTGGTACTGCTATTCTTTTCTACGCACTTCATAACAAACGTCGGTATCTAGCAATTTACAGCCAGCGCACTACTATTGTCATTTTTATGAACGAATCTTCAGAAGTTTACCAAAAGTTTGCCGTAAATGTACTAAATCTGGCTCAAACGCTGAATATGTCTACTAACTCCTTCACTAGATAACCTATGAGTCAGGAAATTGCCTCCAAAAGTATAAAAAAACACTATATATAACAGCATAGACACAAGACCGCCACGTTCTTACAATGTACTTTATCTATGTAAAAAATGCTGCATACGTAAATAAATCAAATCTTTCCGATTTCTTTACTTTTTTTATTTTATTGTATTTGTATTCATGTCACGGGATTTCCAAGAAATAGAGCCAAACTGAATGTAGGGCTTTTTCGCTCTGCGATCGCAAACGCTCAAGTACCTGTAATACGAGAAATTTTTGGAAATTTGTTTGGAAGTCCCTAAGCAATACACAAATTAGCGAATTAAGGAGTGAACAATGAAACGTTTTCAATCAATGTTAATTGTTGTAGGGATCAGCTTGGTGGCTTTGGTTGGCTGTACGAGCACCAAAGAAACTGCTAGCCAATCTACCCCTGATGCAACTCCTGTTACCAGTGCAGCAACCAGTTCACCAGTAGCAACTACGACAGGTAATGAGAGTTTACTGGCTGTGGTTTCTAAAACGAAAACTGCTGTCAACGCTGGTGACTTTGTTAAAGCTAAAGAAGAATTTGACCAATTCGAGGATGCTTGGAAAAAAGTAGAAGACGGTATTAAAGCAAAGTCTCGTGATAAATATGAAGCTATAGAAAAAAACATGGATGACATAGAAGGAGAACTGAAAGCTTCTAAACCTCAAAAAGATAAATTGTTAGCATCATTACAAACATTAGAGACTAACATTAATGCTGTCTCCAAAGCCTAAAGATTATATTTGTTGCACAACTTATACTTTAAGCGGTCAGGTTTCAGCTTAACTCGCCGAGCGATCGCTTGGTGAGACCAAAGATGTGTATTTTGCTATCTTATCCCAATTCTCTATAGTCCAGCAACACATTTTCGGGACTTCCAAGAAATAAATTATCCATCTTGTGGGATGGGCGTCCCGCTCTGTGACGTCTGAGACAGACGTACCACAAGAGATTTTTGGATACTTTTTGATTTGGAAGTTCCTAACCTCATATCTTGCACCTAGGTCAAAAACCGGGTTTCTTGAGAATGATGAGGCTAAAAAAGCTTAATTCTTCGTTTAGACACCAGGTTTTTCAGGTCTTGTTGAGAATGGTGCAAGATGTCAGTTACTCTCTTTCCACGCCTATTTAAATGAACCCTTTTATCCCCACTTTGGTAGAATTCAAACGGAGCTACTTTTTGCTACCATCTTTCGGTAATGATGGAAATTGACGTATAAAAGAACAATTTTCACATGACCATATACTTTTATAAAGTTTGGCAGCCCTATGGTTGTTTTTCTAATTTTTCTCCCCACGGTATTGAAGTAAACGGAGTTTATTGGTCAACAGTTGAGCATTATTATCAAGCTCAAAAGTTTGCAGGAACGGAAGATGCAGCTGTTATTCCCCTCATCTATGCTGCTGATACACCTGAACTAGCTGCGGCGTTGGGACGCGATCGCACTTGTCGAGTTCGTCCAGACTGGGAGATTGTCAAAACTCAGATTATGCGGGAAGCGGTTTTCAAAAAGTTTCTCTCTCACACTGATATTCGAGAAATTTTACTCATGACAGGCGATTCCCTGCTTGTGGAAAACTCCCCAACGGATTATTTTTGGGGTTGTGGAGAAGATAACACCGGTCAAAATCATCTCGGTAAAATCCTCATGAGTGTACGTGAAGAAATCCGTTATCTATCATCTTTGAGTGTGAGATCCTCCCCCTCTTAAAGGTAATTTAAGCATTCAATCATTAGCTATTAGCCGTTAGCCGTTAGCCGTTAGCCGTTAGCACTTTAGCACTTAGAGATGTTTTGTGTAATTTCTCTGATATCCAACAATAAAATCTGCTTAAAGAGTGAGTGCTGACGGCTAATTGCTGAGTGCTGACACAAATTCTTTATAAAAGTTGAGTATATTTTACAATCTTATTTTTTGATTCAATTCATACAATAAAAAATTAATAAAATTTTTATACTTTAGCGTTGGCGTATATAACAAATGATATTTCATACCCGACATAACACTTCACAGCAAGCTTTCAACCAGGAAAGTTTGTTACACCGGATGACAGATAGGATTAGACAATCTCTTGAACTCGAAGAGATTCTGGAAGTGACTGTTGATGAAGTTCGTGCATTTTTGGGTACAGACCGGGTAAAAATGTATAGGTTTGATGCTGATGAAAGTGGAGAGGTGATAGCAGAATCCATATATCAGCAACGTCTACCCTCGTTACTAGGACTTCACTTTCCTGCGGATGATATACCTTTGCAGGCTAGAGAAATGTTTCTCTCCACACGTCAACGCTCAATTGTTGACGTCGTCACTGGAAGGATTGGACTATCTCCTTTAGAAATGATAGAACTAGAATTTTCTCAAAAAAATAGTGATATTTATTACAGAGACGTAGACCCGTGCCACTTAAAATACTTAAAGGCAATGGGTGTACAATCTTCGCTGGTCGTGCCAATTTTGCACTACAATCTTGCAGAGCGATCGCCTACACCGCACTTGTGGGGACTACTTGTATCACACCACAGTGAACCGCGAACAATTTCGCCCGAAGAGTTGAGGGTTGTACAGCAAGTCGCCGATCAAGTTGCGATCGCGATCGCTCAAAGTCATCTATTGGCTCAAACCCGTGAGGAAAAAAACAGAGAAGCCACAATCAACCAAATTACCACCCTCTTACACGCATTGCCTACTGTTCAATTACAAAAGGCGTTAGAACTTACCATTGCTGCTTTTCAAGGATCGGGTGGCAGACTGTATATAGAGCAAAGCGGTGAAGTGTACACTTGGGGCGACCAGCCAATATTCCCTCCATTCCAAGATAGCCTTATCGAACACCATCCTGTATGGCAAAACTGGACAGCACAGTGTAAAAGCATTTGGGCGATTACCGACCTATACAAAGAAACGGAATTGCGAGTTTTAGCACCCGCTTTTCAATCAACCCGTATCCGAGGATTGTTGGTTATCCCCTTACGCTACCATCAAAACTTTATCGGCATCTTAAGTATTTTCCGCAATGAGTTTGATACCGAGATTTTGTGGGCGGGAAGCAGACAGTACAACGAACAAAATCAACTCCCCCAAATTTCCTTTACAGCTTGGCGAGAGAAAAAAAAGGGACAAGCACCTGAGTGGAAACCTGAAGATTTAACACTGGCGCGAGTTTTGTGCAATCACTTTTCAATGGCTATTCAGCAACAACTCATGTACCAGCAGGTTCAGGATATGTGCTTGCAGGTGCAGAAGTTAAATCTTAATCTGGAATTTCGCATACAACAGCAAACTGCTGAGCTGCAAAAATCCTTGCAACTGACCCAGTTACTTAAACACATTACAGACCAAATTCGGAGCACCTTAGACTACAGGCAAATTCTCAATACCATTGTACGGGAAGTCCGAAAATTGCTCAAAACAGACAGGGTGTTGATTTACCAAATTTTAGATGATTTCAGTGGCGAGGTCATTGTTGAAGATGTGGATCAACGCTGCCAGTCTATACTGGGAATAAAAGCACCAGCAGAATGTTTTCCTAATGAATACGCCCGTTATTATTTTCGCGGAAGGACAAGGGTGATTCATGATGTCTCAACGGCTTCCTTAAGTGCTTGTCATTTGGAATTTTTACAAAATCTACAAATCCAAGCCAACTTAATCGTTCCCATCAACATGGGTCCGTGTTTGTGGGGATTGCTGATAGCTCATCAATGTCATTCTCCCAGACATTGGCTAGACGATGAAATTGAGATGTTGCAACAGTTAGCGAATCAAGCTGCAATTGCGATCGAGCAAGCACAACTTTACGAAATGTCTCGCACTGCTGAAGCTAAGGCTACAGCTAAGGCTGAACAACTAGAACATACTCTTCACAATTTGCAACAAACCCAAGCACAACTCATTCAAAACGAGAAAATGTCTAGCTTGGGACAATTGGTAGCGGGAGTAGCCCATGAAATCAACAATCCCGTAAATTTTATCTATGGTAATCTATGCCATGCTACGGAATATACCAATGAACTTTTAGAACTTTTGAGTCTCTATCAAAAATATTATCCTTGCTCCAACAAAGAAATTGATTCCAAAATAGAATCAATGGATTTAGATTTTCTAGCAAATGACTTCCCAAAAATCATGTCCTCTATGAGAGTGGGAGCCGATCGCATTCGTTCAATCGTATTGTCGTTGAAAAATTTCTCTCGTTTAGATCAATCTGAGAGGAAGCCTGTTGACTTACACGAGGGAATTGACAGTACTTTGTTAATTTTACAACACCGTTTTAGAGGGAACCACGATACTCCTGGAATTGAAATTATTAAAAACTACGGTCACTTACCACAAGTAGAATGTTACGCCGGACAAATCAATCAAGTCTTCTTGCATCTTCTTAACAATGCGATTGATGCAGTTATGGAGGGTGTGGGAAGAAAGAGTGACCAGGAGATCAAACATTTCTTCACCTGTTGTCCTGACTTCCCCTTGTCCTCTTCCTCATCTCCCACAATTCGCATCTCAACAGAAGTCTTAGCAGGTGGAACTTGGGTCCTGATTCGGATTGCAGACAATGGTTTGGGAATAACCGAAGCGGTGAAGCAGCGGATATTTGACCCGTTTTTTACCACCAAACCCGTAGGGAAAGGTGTGGGATTGGGATTGGCTATCAGCTATCAAATCATTGTTGAGAAACATGGTGGACGGATAAAGTGTTTCTCAGAACCCGGTTTTGGAACCGAGTTCTGGGTGGAAATTCCCGTCAGGCTAGAATCAGACTGTTAAGAAACATGGGGTGTAGGGGTGTAGGGGTGTCAGGGTGTAGGGGCGAACGGTTATTCACCCTGAAAATGTCACGGTGTAGGGATGTTTCTTCCATGTATAACGGGTTGCAATTGCTACCCGTGGGATGCTTTCAAGAAACATGGGGTGTAGGCAATACTTGTTGGAAAGAGCGAAAATTAGAAACCCGGTTTTTCAGGTCTTGTTGAGAATGTTGCAAGATGGGAGTTAAGATGCTTCTACAAGCAGTGGGGTAAGTAACTGTTGTTTGGGTGCATCTACAGTCAACCAATCATCTAAGAGAATACCGCCTGTATCACCACTGTTGGGATTCCAACTCCAATAAGCAAATGATAATCGTTTTTGCTTGAGAAAGTCTACAAATTGTCTTTGCCAAATACCTTCTTTAGAACTAGTATCCACTTTCCGTCCGCCAAATTCTCCCATCCAGATGGGTGCAATTCCTTGTTCTGCAATGTAGTGAAAACCAATGTACCACCGTCCGTAAAGATTTTGGGGAAAAGAGGGTTCGTGGAACCAGTGCTGATCGAAAACTCCCTGACCGTATTCATGGGGAGAATAAACAACTTTATTAGGGACATTCAAACGGACGGGGTGATTTTTCACTCCCTCTAAATTACCTCCCCACCAATGTCCTGGTAATTGCTGACCAATAACGTTTTTTTCCACTCCTTCCACGACTATTAACCACTTGGGATTGATGGCTAAAATCGCGTTTCCACAACGTTCGGCTGCTAATCGCCAATCAGTGAGGCGATCGCCACTCCCCCAAGTTGCGCGTCCGTGAGGTTCATTCTTGAGGTCAGCGCCAACAATATTAGACTGATGTTTATAACGTTCGGCTAACATTCGCCACGTTCCAATCCAGTCTTCTTCTGAAAAACCATCTCCGTACCATAATTCAGGAATACTATAGTCATTCAAGCGATGGCTATCCAGTATAATCAGCAATCCGCACCTTGCAGCTTCTTGAACGATAAGATCCATGACCTGCAACGGAGTTTTCCCTTGTAATTCTCGGTTACTACCAAGATTAAAGTTCACTCCGTTAATATGAGAAGACCTTAAAGCATTAACCGAAAAAGGAAGCCGAATCACATTGTAGCCCAAACTTCTGATGTGAGCTAGCAAATCTTTATAGTCCCTCTTCCATAAGCCATGAGGAACATGTAAATCTGTCTCCATACCAAACCAGTTAACTCCTCGCAAAAGCACTGTTTTACCAGTAGCATCAACAATTTGCGAACCCTGAGTCGAAAGTGGCGTTTGAACTACCATAGGCTTTTTGTAGGGGTGTAAGGGTGCAGGGGTGTAGGGGTGTAGGGTTGAAAGCCCTTACGAAGAGTTGAGGGGCGGATTTTCAAGATTTTTGGGAAATTGATATCACAACAATATTATTTAGCTTGATATTAATCTCATCATATTTTTTATATATTTTTCATATTTCCCCTACACCCCTACACCCTTACACCCCTACACCCTAATTTTTCGGCGTCATATTGATATTGATGGTAACTGCTGAACCTTGGAGCTTTCCGCTCAGGAGAGGGTGGTAGGAAACAAAGCCACGGTTTGGTTGGTCAAAGAGATAACTACGACGAGAAAGAGGAACTTTACCTTGCTGAACCAGAGAAAAAAATGAGTCTAAATAAATGCGTATACTTTGACGATTTCCCGGAGTTGTATTTGTATGATTTTCAATCAGGGTTATAAAAAAATCTAGGCTACGGTTTTTTTGTCCAGCAATTAGATTGCCATTTTCTAAAAAAGTACTAGCTACAAGTTTGTTATCGATTTGTTGTACTTTGAAGATAGTATAGTAGCGTCCCTCTTTTTTTGGGTCATTCACATAACAAACCCAAGAAGTATCAGAGTCTTGTACAAAACCTTGTTGTTCTAAGTAGGAAAAAGGGGACTGAGTTTGCCGATTGACTGGAGCAGGTAATAACTTTTCCACTGCATCAAAAGCGCAAATTTTCTCTACCGTTTTCTCTTGGTTATATGTTGGTATTTCCTGTGCTACAGAAACAAAAGAAACAGCAGTTAACGCAAATGCTTGAATAGCAAATACGCCCAGATAATGATTCATCTTATACATATGTTTACTTATAAGTTACTAGTGTACATTTTGGTTTTTGAGCGTTAAAACTTAATTTCATAATTCATCCCTTTAGATGATATTTCCGGGAAAAACATAAATAATCTCTCCTCAATTCTTAGATAGAAAGATGAGATAGTCAAAAATATGTTCCCCTATAACTTGATGCAGTTAATTGATTGACTGAAAAAGCTTGTAGAAACGAGAAGTTATCAATCTTGCGTAGTAAAAACTCCTGAAGAGAGCAGTATTGAAATATCAAACCTAAATATTTTATAAAAGCGAGAAACCCGGTATCTTTGAGATACCGGGTTTCTGAAGTTTCGCAATTTTAGGATTACCATATAACGCTTTTTCAATTTTAAATAAATTTAAAAAACACTTATCAAAAATTTTACTTAAACATTTTTAATAGATGGTTCGTAGTTGCGCTTTAGCGCATGCACCGTAACTACGCACAGAATCACAAGTTTTACATTCATTAAATAGGTTCTTCTAGCCTTTCAAACCAAGGAACATACCATCCCATTTTTCGTCTGCAGTTAAAACCTAAAAAGATTTTTGCATTCCTTAGAGGATGTTTGAAAAGTCCTTTCATTAGTAACATGCACATTCAATATCCCCCTAAATCCCCCTTAAAAAGGGGGACCGTTAGAGTATTTTCCCCCCTTTTTAAGGGGGGCTAGGGGGGATCGATAATTGACTAAAATCACAACCAACCACTTTTCAAACAACCTCTTAGCATACCCGTGAAAACTGAGAAACCCGATATCTTCAAGATACCGGGTTTCTGCGGTCTGCAATCTTCACAACTCATGTAGAAACGCGATAGATTCAGGCGATCGCATTTCATCATATTTGATATACCTAAGTGAGGAAGTTGTACCAGAAATATCAAGATAGACTACTGAGGGATATTCAGATAACAGCTATCTATTAATACCCTCACCCCATACCATATTTTCAACACATGAACATAAGGAACTTAAAAGAGCAGTTTGATTTACCTGTTACCTTTTGGATTGTCACGCTAATTGCTTTCATCAATTCTATTAGCTTTACGATAGTCATTCCGCTGCTGTATATATCAATGCTCGAACCCCGACCAAACCCGGTATTTCAGAGACACCGGGTTTCTCTCCTTTTAAGAATAGATATCTCCAGAAATTAAATATGCATTACCCGAAAATCTTGGTAGGGGCGAACAGCCATACCCTCTGGAAAGGCTTCGCTAACGCCCTTAGGTCTTTTCTCAAATCGAATGAGTTTCTAACCAGTTACTTAAATCGCTCAATGTAGAAAAATCCAACAACGCCTCACCTAACTCCTCTAGTTGGGCGATAGATAACTGACGAATCGGCTGTTCCATCGTTGGTTCAATGATACCAAAGCGGCGTTGAAGCAAACGTAAAATTAGCTCTAGCGCTTCTTTTTGTCTTCCACGTTGCTCTCCACGTTGCTCTCCACGTTGTTCTCCACGTTGTAGGATATCTTGATAAATAACAGACTCTTGCATAACTTCCTCCCTAAACAATTGTCGAATCACATCTTTCTCAAACCGTAAACCTGCTAAAATCTGCGTACCTGCTGAAATATCATTTCGCTTGGCGCTCTCTTCAATCATATCCACAGATGCTGCAACTTGCGCCAACAAAGCGTTAGGGGTATTGCTTTTCGCTAAACAAGCGAGTGGTAGCAGCGCTGGATTAGCGAGCAGGGGCGCTGGGTTTTCTTCCCACATTCGGATGACACGATATTGATGTCTGGTGTTGTTATCTCTATACTCAGTTTGAAAAACTTTGTCTGATGCGGTTTGTTGTAAAAAAATGACGACTTGCTTAATTTCACACCAGTATTTTCGTTTTAAGCGCGTATAGTAATCGAGCATTCGGAAATCCAATGGGGGAACGGATTTTGGTTCAGTTTGAAACTCCAAGTGGAGGATATAATTTGAAATTTGTAGGAATATAATGGAATCAGCGTGAATTGGTTCGGTAATAAGTTCGGTTTTGAGCACGGTCACATCTGATGCATCAGATGGAAATAACCATCTCGCAAATTCAGTAGCGTATTTTTCAGCCAGGTATTTACAGGTGTTATCGTAAGCCAATGTTCTCTCGCCTTTTGAGATAAGATGATGAAAAGTATACCGTTATTGATTATACTGAATCTGACTCCCTTATCACCAAAAGATTACTTATAAAAAACCGCTAAGACACTTTCCCTTTAGGACACTTCGTGAACGCGTAGCGTCTAATATAGGACGGGCGAGACGCCCGTACCACGGGATGGATGATTTGTTTCTTGGGAATCCTTTACGCACCATACTTCCTTAATCTACCAGCGTGCGCTAGCGCCAAACCCATTAAGTGATTTCCTGGACGTATACCCAAGGAACCAATTTCACAAGCATATTCATCAAAAGTTGTTACCCTGTCTATTCTGACGAATTTACCATAAATCATCACTGGAACTGGATGCCAACTATGCTGTCCCATTACGGCTGGTGTGGAATGGTCGCCTGTGACTACCAACACATCTGGGTTTAACTCGGTCACTATTGGTAATAATTTATCCACTTCTTCTAGTACTTTTACTTTACCATCAAAGTTGGCATCTTCACCTTCACTGTCGGAATGCTTGACGTGTAGGAAATAAAAATTGTACTTATCTCCATAACAAGATTGTAAAGCTTGAAACCGTTCTTTTAATCCGCCTGGACGTGGTAGAACATCCAACCCAAGCAAACGGCTGACTCCGCGATACATGGGATAATCTGCTACGCATACACCTTTGAGTCCAAAACGCTTTTCCAAGGAAGGGAAGGGTTGGTATTTCTCAAAGCCTCGCATCAAAATCATATTGGCGGGATGTTCATCAGCTAGAACCTCTCGTACTTGGTGGATAAATGACCGTACAATCTCTGCGGTCTTTTGGGAATCTTCGGATTTGGCTTTCGGCTCCTGGGGAGAAACACCTGTCATTTGGGGGTCAGTATCTTCTAAAGAACCGCCGAGTTCTGACCCACGCAGAACAAAGACGGCGCGGTGTTCGCTGACTGTCTCAAAAAAGTACTCTCCATCAAAATCGAGTGTCACTTTTTCTCTGATTTTTTTACACAGTTGGCGGTTTGTGTTGGTGTCGATTCTTCCCGCCCTTCTATCTGTGACTTCACCATTTTGATTTATACTTGCAAAGTTAACTCGTGCTGCGACATCACCCTCTTTCAGGTCAAACTCAATCCCTAACGCAGATAATACTCCTCTCCCAACTTTGTACTTCAGTGGGTCGTAACCAAATAGGGCTAGATGACCGGGACCGCTACCGGGTGTAATACCAGGACCAACAATTTCTAAAAGACCGCAGCTAGATTGTTCAGCTAATCGATCTAAATTTGGAGTCTTCGCAACTTGAAGTTCTGTTCCTCCTTTTTCTGAATCTGGTAGTCCGCCAAGCCCGTCTAGAATTAAGTATATTATTTTTCCACCTTTTTCCCAGGCTAGCTCTTCCCAGATTGTGGTGATGTCCATGATGTTTTATTGATATAGAACTGGCTTCTTTGATAGTATTTGAGATTTTTTAGTTATCATCTGCCTTGAGAGGGGAACTGCTGGAGATTTTATATTCTGGAATTGAAAAACCGCAGATGTAGGCGTAAGACTTGCCGCAGGCTACGCAGATAAATATTAGGCGTTGCTTAAAATGGGCATGAATTATTGTAAACAAAAAACTCTCTTCTCTTAGCGCACTTCGCGTCTTTGCGGTTCAATAATTCATCCCTATTTTAAGCAACGCCGGATTTCTGTATGTTATGGTTGCGATCGCCATTGATGAAATGATGCATCAATTTTTGACCATCAAATCAACCCCTCAGTACATCAAATCACAATATGAGTCCGTTTCAAAATTGGTTTTGGGAAATCGAACGTTGTTGTCAAGGTCCTGATTACTACTTCAATGCTAGTTTTGCACCGTCAGATGCTGAACGTCTTGCTGCTGTGATACAACAACACCCACTCCCTGACTTTTTACACTATCACTTTGTTGGCAACTTAACCAATAGCCCATGTGGAAATTCTCACGAGCCTGAGTCTTATGATTTGTATGTCGATCGCAGTAACTATGCTGAAGTTATCTCAGGTCTCAAACGTGACAAACCTCAAATCACTTATGCACACTGTATGTGGAATATCATTTGTGTTTGTGGCTGTCAACTGGGGATCGAGCGCGGTTATGGTGGAATCATTGGTACCCATAACCAAGATGAGACGTCACTCATTGTTGCGATCGCTCAATCAAAAGAAGTCACTTTCTTTCATTGGAGTGTCGTATCTGGAGGAGATGGTTACGGACCCGTGTATTTTAGAACTGGTACATCAGCTACAGAACTACTGACTTATTTGCAGATGAAGGAGCCGACAAAACCGGATTTTACCAATTAAAAAACCGCAGATGTACGCAGATAAAGGCAGATAAATATTGGCGGAACTCCAAGCGATGGTGATTCCCAGAAACCCGGTATCTTCAAGATACCGGGTTTCTATTACTACAACGAGAGACTAGATGTGGGTCGATCGTACACTTAGCGATCGCCTATAACCTTGATTGCGTCGTCAAAGTCTTGTCATAAGACCAAAGCACTGATAAGATATTAGGCCTTGGGCTAGAAAACTCGGATATTCATCGAAACAACTGATTTTTCGGTTAAGCTCTGCGAAGAAGCCGGGTTTTTGGAATTTCTCTTATTGGCGTTCTCAACTCGCATTGCCTGAATGATGGGTGGACTGTGGAGCTATGAAGCTAGCTCTTTGAGAAAAAATCATCAACATCTTGACAAACCCTGCTCATTTTTGGATAATATATTTAGTCGTGCCATAAATATAAAAAAAATCGATCTGCCTGCGGCAGATAAAAGAGAGAAAAAAGAAAAAGAGAAAAGTACTAAAGTATAAAGGTTAAAGAATTTCGGCGACGGAAACAACCACGCGAAAACCGATGTTGTCGAACCTGTAGTCCGGGCCGTTGCAGTTACGATACGCCGAACGGCAATCACTGGGATTGACGTCCCAGGAACCGCCACGCAGCATCCGCTGATTATCATTATCATTGCTCCTCCAAGTAACAGACTTAGAAGGAGCACCTTCATAAGTTCTATGCCATCCGTCAGCACACCATTCCCAGATATTTCCATGCATATCAAATAAACCAAAAGAATTGGCTATCTGAAAGCTGCCTACTGGTGTTGTCTGCTTCCGATACTTGCCTTTTGAACCAGAACCATAAGTGTAGTTGCCGTCATAATTCGCTAGCTCTGGCGTAATCGTTTTGCCAAAGTGGAATGGTGTAGTCGTACCAGCACGGCAAGCGTACTCCCACTCTGCCTCATTAGGGAGTCGGTATTTTTTTCCTATATACTTTGATAGTCTATCACAAAATTCTACCGCTTCATACCAATATATTCTTTCTACTGGTCGGTCATCTCCTTTAAATCTTGATGGGTCGGGGTCGAGTTCGCGATTAATTTGAGGGAGATTCGCCACCGCACGCCATTGGGCTTGAGTGATAGGATATTTACCCATGAAGAAAGGTCGAACAGTGACCTCATGCTGGGGTCGTTCGCTACTTGAACTACCTTCTTCACCTTCTGGCGCACCCATAAGGAAAGTCCCACCTGGAATGGATACCATTTCCAAGGAAACGCCATTAGGAAGGTTTTCTATAAAGTATTGTGCCTGATGCTGTTCTCGTTTGACAATCTCTCCTCTAGCGTTGACAGTGACAACATCAAAAGAAAATTTAGATAGTCCGTTACGCCCTGGAATCTTGAGTTTAACTCCTTCTATTTCTGGTTCTGAAGGAAGTTCGTCAAATATTTCTCTCGCGCCTTCCTCATAACCCCTTGCTAAACGTCCCCAACCTTGTGCAAAAGTGAGAAGGGGTTGAAATCCTGCTTCCGTTAGGGGTTCTGCAAAGGTAGCGGTGAGGGATGTCGTTTTAACTTTTTCGGCTTTGTCTCCCGCATAGATTTGTTCTAGCATCTTAGCCAGGTTACAGGCTAACTCATTGGGTTTCGTATACGCTAAAGCAATCCACTCTGGTTTTTCACCAAAATCTTCGCTATCTAGGTTTGTATTCTCTAATTTCAATTTTTTCTGTAAATAAAAGAGCAAGCACTCAGATAATTGTTCTAAGCGTCTATTGCCAAATCTTTCATCAGCTTGTAGAAGTTTCAGTAACAGATGACGTACTGTGCTATCCATTTCATACAGCGGTTGTCCTGCTGGATGACATAAGTTGGAAAGCAAAATATCAGGAACAGCAAGCCAGGGGATGTTTAACCTATTCCCTTCTTGGTCGTAAGGAAAGTTTTCCCGCAGGTAGTAGAGTAAATCGGGAGTGAGGGCGAGGGGGAATGCTGCATGATAGGCTAAATACAAGTATGCTTGACCCTCCTTGGCAAAATCTGTAATGTCACGAGCAGCACTTTGGTAAGAATTGAACTCATCTGGAGGTGTGGATGGAAGCTTTTGCAGGAGTTTATCTAATTGCGATCGCACTTGTTCAACAAACTGCAAATCTCCTTTTAAACCACTATCGAAATAAATATACTCTTTTACCAGTGTTTGGCGTCCCCTCAGTTCTTCCATCATCCTCCACCACGCCGTCAACTCAAAGGGATACATGGAAACGAGTTTCGCCACCCAGTTCGCAGTAGTACCACTCCATCGGTTAACTGGTATGGGATTTAGCCAACCTACATTTTTGACCACAGGTCTAATTTGAAAGAGAAATTTTTCAGTTAAAATAACTCGGTTTCCGTTGAAACCACCCCGCGCTGCTCCTCCATCACTGCAAATCAGAACAACTGTATGATTTTTATGAAGATGGGGAATAATTTCACTCAGGGGATGCTTTTGCAGCAAGTCAGGGTCGGAGTAGAGAAAGTCTTTGGGAACGTTGCGAAAGTAGTAGGTTTTTATCTCCCCCAAACGCCATTCTTGTTGGGCTGTTTCTATCAATTGTTCTGTTAGGGGAGCAAAAGGTACCATAGAATTGCTCCGGTCAATCAACAGTAGGATTTGAATTTGATTGACTCGATTGGGTATCAATACAGGTTCGAGAAGAAATCCCTGTTGGCTAATGCGTTTGACTGTGGCTGAAATATCTAACTCTGTCGGTGTTCCTTCCCGTAATGGTTGGCGCAGTTTCCTCCAAGCTTGTCGCATCTGGCGTCGGGTGACGGGGAAGTATTCGTTGTTGAGAGTAAAGAGTTGCGATGAAGAAAAGGAAACGGCTTGAGCAACTTCTTGCGATTTTTTACTGCTGTTTGTGGTAGATATACCAAATTCACCGGATTGGAGAGATACTTGTTTTGCTGCAGTGACTTGTTGTGATTCTTTATTTCTTGAGGTATCGCGGGGGATTGAGGTGGATATTGGTTCTATCGTCCTTAAAGATTTTGGTGATTTAGCTGGAGACGACGGTAATTCCTGATACTGGTCAAGATACCTATCAAAGTACTCCTCAAAACACTGTTTTTCAGCAAGAGATTTTACCCACAAGCGCCGACACAATTGTCGCAGTTCCCGGTCGTTCGTTGGTCGAAAGCCCTTTTCCCAAGCTTGACACAGTAGCTGGTAATCCTCCATCCTCAGGGGTAAACCAGCTTCCCTCAATCCCCAAAAAAGTTCTAGCAAGTGTGGGTCATTTGGTGTCATTGCGCTGCTTTCTATAGCGGATTTGTTCGTCGCGAGTTTTGAATAGGACTCCTAAAAATGGGATTTCTCCTTTATTTATTTTCTCACGAATTTGCTGTGGAGACAAAGAAACTAAGAGTGCTTTAATCCAGTCGAGCAATTCACTTGTACTAGCTTGTTTTCCAGTATTTATGTTAGTTTCGTCCCGCAGTTCTATAAAGCTATCAACAAGGTCTTCTGTGGGAAAGTTTGGTAGTTCTCCTTCAAATTGAGCTTCCACAATTTTCATTAATTCCTCTTTGGTTGGGAATTCTAGATAGTGGAATATACAGCGACGAAGAAAAGCATCGGGTAAATCTTTTTCATTATTACTGGTAATGATAACAATGGGAGGAGGAACTTGCTTTCCTGGTTCGGGGATTTCTTTCCCAGTTTCTTCAATAAAAAACCGCTTTTCGTCTAGTTCTAGTAGCAAGTCGTTGGGAAAATCAATATCAGCTTTATCTATCTCATCAATCAAGACAATGGTTGGTAGGGGATTTTGAAAAGCTTTCCCTAATGCACCAAATTTAATATACCCTGCTTGAGTGGGGTCTTTCAAGCGTTCAATTCCCTCCTTCTCCAGATGTCCGCTAGCTGCTAGTTGAGCATCCCGCAGACGCGCAACAGCATCATATATATATAGCCCGTCTCTTGCTCGACTTGTAGATTTAACATACCATGTTTCGTAGGGATAGGTTTGTAATCCTAAGCATTCTAAAAGCGCTCTATTGTTTTGAGTGAACTCATAAGCGATCGCACCTGCTAATCGAGTTTTTCCACATCCCGGTGCGCCCATCAGTAGCAAAGGACGTTCTAGAGCGATCGCTAATCGTACCGATTCTTTTAGTTCCTCACTGGGAATGTAAGGAAAAAGAGGGCGTCCCTGATAGTCTTTGTCTCCTGGTTTAGGATTGACTTGACCTGTATATTCAAGATTGCAATTAGGATTATTATAGTTCATAAAGATAGAGTTTTCATTATATCAGACCAACTAGAGCCGCAACACTCACAAATTTGACGCATCACCAATTCCGGAATTCCTTCGCGGCTATTTTCCCAAAAGTCTCTGGCTAAATTTTTAAGTTGTATATTATTTGTTGGAAAGTCTGGTAGCTTCCGGTTAGACATCACCCATTTATTGAGTAAACCTTGAGAGAAATTTGAAATTGGCTGTAAATCAATAGGATGACATAGCTGATATTTACCTATTTCCGTAGCCATATCAATTTCCCATTCAAGAGATTTACCTTTATTATCTACTAAAAACATAGCAAGATAGGAAGAGCAATTTCTATGCTGCTGTACCTTTTCTACCAAAGGATTCCAAAAATTAGCAATTAACTTCTTGGGTTCACTCCGATACATCCGGTCTAAATTATGAAATACAATAATCACTGTCTCATTCTTCCAATATTCATAAGCACTACTAACCAGTTTTTGAGGTGAAGCCGAAGAAGCTTTTAACTCCAACTTCAATTGCTCCCATAAATCCTCAATATAACTTTCATTATACGCAGACAGAGAAATTCCGACTTTTTTTGCTGCTGTCGTATCGTGGAAAGACTTTTCCAACAATCGATTCAATAACCAACGCTGACCACTCGCAGAATCACCGCGAATTAAAAAACAACCTACTTGGCGATCGCAATCTGCTTCCCAAAATTGCTCAAATCTATCAACTTGGTCGCGGTAGTTCAACGAAAGCAAAGCTTTATATATAGGATTTTCACCATCTTTTTCTAATTGTGATTTTTGTTTTTCAATCTTTATTACTGATAAGTAAAAACTCGTTAATTTTTGATTGCAGGGGTTAGCTTTCTTTACCGTTTCTAAAAGTTTATTAACTTCACCGCAAGACTCTGCCCATTTAATCAAATTATACACAATTTCTTCATCATTACTTCCACCAACAATTTGAGTTAGCTTCCAATCTAATTCATCTAAAGTTATCTCTAATTGAGTTATAGAAAAAGCATCCAAGAGAGCCTCACGAAATTGTTTTCGTTGAGAACCTGTTAAAGTGATAGATTGGTAACAGTTGACATCAAGAAACTTATTTCTTTCTATCATTCCAATTTTGCGTCTCTAAGGTTACGAATTCATGATTGATAAATAAAAATGATGTAAATTTTGATTTCCAGGATTTGCGCTTTTTGCTGCTTTCAAAAGGTTACCTACCTCATTGTAACTTTCAGCCCATTTAATCAGATTAAATACAATTTCTTCATAATTACTTCCCCCAGCAATTTTAGCTAGCCGCCAATCTAATTCCTCGCTCAACATAATTTCCAACTGAGTCACACTAGGGAAAGCATCTATGATAGCCTCACGGAATTGTTTCCGTTGAGTACCCGTTAAATTTATATTACGAAACTTGTTTGCGACTTGGGGAGAAGTTGCAATATCCTCAAACTCCTGAATTTGCTTTTTAACCTCTTCAATTCTTTTCTTCAATTCAAATTTACGACCGGGATCTGCGCTAATAATATACTCTCTTTGAAAAAAATCAAGTTGTTCTTGTAAAAGTTGCAGATTGTCATCATTAAGATTAGACATAACAAAACATAGAGAGAATTTTCTGATTTAACTCACTATCTTCATATTTTGCTGATTTTAAAGGAGATTGCCAAGCAATACAACAATCCACGTATCATATCATACATCTTGTTCGTAGTAGCGTTTTAGCGTATGCACCCCAACTACATACGAATTACCCTATGAAAACCATAGCAAAACTGCAAGACCTCTTAAAGACTTCCAAATAAAAAAATAGCCAATTTTTTCTTGTGGTACGGGCGTCTCGCCCGTCAGAAATGAGAGAGCTAGCTTTGATACCCACCCCAGGAATCATTTTTACTGATGCAGATAATGTCATTCCTGATGTCGTATGGGTGAGTAAAGAACGGCTCTGTGTCTTACTCAATGATGCCGGATATTTAACCAATACTTGGAGGTTTTGCCCTAAATTAAAATTTGGGCTAAAAGCTCAAACCCGTTAAAACGGGTTAAAAACCATATTCAGTCAGATTTATCTGACTTTAGCTCCTCGCTGTAAAATTTATTTCTTGGCTCTATCCCTTGCAGTATTGGGATATTTAACAGGAGCACCAGATTGTGGAGGTACTCTCACCAAGTCCGAACGATGAGCAGTGCGATAAGCCGGGTATGACTTACGCCAAAGGCGATCGCGAGACGAAAGCAGTTAGTAGTAAACCGTCAGCCCCTTCTCCTGACGGAGACGCTACGCGAACGGGGAAGTCAAAAGTCAAAAGTCAAAAGTCAAAAGTCAAATTATTGAACTCTTAGAACCAGCTGATAATATCCCAGATGGAGTAGAAATTGTTGTTGATTTAGAACCTTCTACTGAATTTGCTGAAACAAAAACACCACTGACAGAAGACGAGAGATTAGCAAGACTCAATCAATTATTTGGAGTTTGGAAAAACCAACCTGACTTAACAGACATTTTTGCTGAAATTGATAGAGAACGTCATGCTTATAGGGGAAGAAAAATAGATATTATTGATACTCAGAATAATAGATAATGTACCTACTATATTACTAAGTTTGGGCGTTGCATGCGCTAAAGCGCAACTACAAACAAATTATTTTATAAGTTATTAATCGAACATGGTATAACCCGTTAAAACGGGTTTTAGCTTTTAGCCCGAATTTTAATTCAGGGCATATCTTGACAAAAGACGCATAATATACATATGTTCTAAGGGATGACAGAGGATTGTGAGAGGACGCCTGCTGAGTGCGATCGCATCTGTCATTTATGTTGTTTTATAAAATTAAAGAGCCAAAATTCACTTTAATGATATCGTCTCTATCTGGGATATATGGAGTGCTTACCAAATTTCATTCCCCATAGCGACTCCAGTGTCAATTTCAAAATGGAATTTTTCTGGAGTCATACCCTCCAATAATTCATCAAGAGTGTATTTCTTTCGTTTTTTTGGTGTGATGACAATGCTGTTATCTGAAATACTGAAAGTTACCTCAGTTCCTTCTTGAATTTGCACCTGTTCAGCCAACGCCCTAGGAATGCGAACAGCTAAACTGTTTCCCCATTTAGTTATGGAAGTCGTCATAACTTTATTAACGCTCATTAATCTTGTAACCATACCAATAGCCGAACATGATATTATTCGTGAGAACCGAGAAACCCGGTATCTTTAAGATACCGGGTTTCTGATAGATCGTGTGAAGAAAATATCATTTCCCACAGCCAACACCCTTAGAGGTTGTTTGAAAAGTGGTTGGCTGTAATTTTAGGCGCTTATTGATCCCCCCTAGCCCCCCTTAAAAAGGGGGGAAATACTCTAACGGTCCTCCTTTTTAAGGGGGGAAATACTCTAACGGTCCTCCTTTTTAAGGGGGGAAATACTCTAACGG
>JAWQFQ010000049.1:8941-9027 GCA_035967975.1 Scytonema sp. PMC 1070.18 | reverse complement strand
TCCTCCTTTTTAAGGGGGGAAATACTCTAATGGTCCTCCTTTTTAAGGGGGGAAATACTCTAATGGTCCTCCTTTTTAAGGGGGGA
>JAWQFQ010000049.1:3638-8841 GCA_035967975.1 Scytonema sp. PMC 1070.18 | reverse complement strand
AATACTCTAATGGTCCCCCTTTTTAAGGGGGATTTAGGGGGATATTGAATATGATTGCTACTGATGAAAGGACTTTTCAAACACCCTTATGGTTTAAAGATAAATTCTAATACTAACCATACGCTTAAAACGACTCCTGATGTCAATAATCCCTGACTCCAGAGAAGTGTGAATCCAGGGTATAGGTTTGAGGAGGCGTTAGAACCAGATGCGAGGAGAAGAGAACCGGATAGCATACTACCTACTCCAAGAATTGCTAAACTCAGTCGTCGCATTCCTAGGGAGGAAGTTTTTTGAAATTCGCTTTGGTCTCTCCAGCGCCAATTGAGTCCTAACTCGGAACGTTCCAAGCGATCTACTAAAACTTCTAAACGTTGGGGAAAGTCGATGAGAAATTGTGATAAATATAATGAAGAGCGAGCGACTTCTGGAAAAACTTGCGGTCCGAACATACGTTGTTGTAGAGATTTCTCTACGACTGGACGCGCAACGTCTACAAACGGAAACACGGGATCTAAACGACGGGCAATTCCTTCTACGTTAGCGACAGCTTTGACGAATAAACCTATAGTACCAGGCATTTGGATTTGATTTTCACGGGGAATACGCAAGGCTTCGTTGAGTAACTCTGCCATATTAATTTCTTCTAAGGGACGAGTATAAAAGCGACGCAACAGGCGGTCAAACGCCGTTTCAATAGCCCGCAAATCAATTTCTAGCCTAGTAAATCCCAATTCTCGTATTGCTTGCGCCACTTGTCGGGGTTGTTGGTAAACAATACCAACGAGTAAGTCCGTAATAATACGTTGAGTGCGAGGGTCAAGCATTGCTACCATGCCAAAATCTAGCAGTGCAATTCGGTCTTCTTTTTCGTCTCCTAAGTAAAGAAAATTACCGGGATGGGGGTCAGCATGAAAGAAATTATTTAAAAACATTTGCTGCATAATGACTTGTACAATCAGCGCAGCTAAAGCTTTTCTTCGAGGTTCTGGTAAGTCAACTTCACTCAGCTTTTTCCCCTGAATCCACTCCAGCACTAAAAGACGTTCGTGACTCAGGTAAACTTGAGGAACCACAACTTGTCGTGGTTGCCATAAAGTACTTTGAGATAGAGTGTCTCCCAGTTGTTCAGTATTGCGGGCTTCCCGACGAAAGTCTAATTCACCCATGATACTGATACGAAACTCTTCTACCAGTCCTGGCAAATCGTAAGCCTGTCCCAAACTATCCCCGCTGAACCATTGTGCTAAAGATTGCAAAACTTGTAAATCTTGTTCAATCACTTGCCGAATTCCGGGACGTTGGATTTTAATGGCTACAATCTGCCCATTTAGTAATTTACCTCGATGAACTTGACCCAGAGAACCCGCTGCGATCGCAACTGTCTCAATCTCTGCAAACACACTATTCCAAGGCTGTTGTAATTCCGATTTCAGAACCACCTCAACCTCTCTCCAAGGTAATGCTGGCACATCAGTTTGCAGAGTTTCCAGAGCTTCAATGTACTCTGGATCTAACAAATCCGGACGAGTGCTCAGAAGTTGTCCTAGTTTAACAAACGTCGGTCCCAACTCAATCAAGATTTGTCGCAAAACACCAGGTAGAGGTAAGGAGAATTTTTGAGGCTTGCGATCGAGGGAAAGTTGATTGCGGAAGTAGTCCCAACCGTTGCGTGCCACGACTTCAATAATTTCAGCTTCTCGGCTGTTGACAAACGGCAAATAGTTGCGGCTAGCCATAATTCTCCCATTAACCAGTAGGAATAATCAAATTCTAATTTAATTCGGTCTTTTGTTCTTTGTCATTCATACAATTCTATTTTTGTCAAGATAAATAATACCAATTCAAAAAAACTTAGCAACACATAAACTGGTATAAAAATATAGCAGTTTGCAAGTCAGTCACTTATGTTGAAAGGGCAAACGGTTGTTTGTCCCTACAATTGGTGTACCTTAGCTGATGAAAACTGTTATGAACAGGAATATTGGCGATCGCAACACAAAAGCCAAAATTTCTTAAAAAAACATCCATTGTCATTTTTTTGTCATACTTCTTTACTAAACTCAAATCAAGAAATCATTCATAAGTCCATACTCACAAGCAATTGTTAACCCTCCGACAAAGATTACGTTCTTTGTTCTCTTATTTGCGCCTTTGCGTCTTTGCGTGAGACAGGAGATATGCCTTTACCAACACGAATCACCATCAAACTCATTACACTCCTCCTCTGCTTCCTCACCCTCCTAACTCCAGTTGCTTGGGCGAATCCGGTAAAAACCCCACACGTACAAGCACAATTGGTGAGTGAAGTCAATACTATTCAACCAGGACAACCCTTTTGGATAGGATTGCACTTTCAAATCAAAAAGGGATGGCATACTTATTGGAAAAATCCTGGTGATTCTGGTGCTGCACCCACTATAACTTGGACATTACCAACAGGATTTTCCGCCGGAGAATTAGTGTATCCTTACCCTAAGCGACTATCTTTTAGTGGGTTGATGAATTTTGGCTACGACGATGAAGTCATGATGTTGAGCCAAATTACGACACCAGAAAGTCTCAGTCGCAATCAACCCGTTCAACTCAATGCTAGGGCTGATTGGCTCGTATGTGAGAAAGAGTGTATTCCTGAAAATGGAACTTTTAGTCTCACCTTAGCGATCGCAGAAAGTATACCCACAATCAACACGCAATGGGCGAAGCAATTTGAGAAAACAAGAGCTAGTCTACCCCAAGATTCTCCGTGGCAAAGTAGTGCTTATATCAACGGAGAAACTTTAGTCTTAGAGGTAAATGCAAATCAATTACAATCAGGTCAAATTGAGGAAGTTGCGTTTTTCCCTTACGAAGATGGTATTATTAATAACGCTGCTCTCCAAAAAGCTAGCTTTGACGAAGATGGTTTAACTCTCCAACTAGAACGGGGAAATCGCGGTGATGTCAATCAAGTTAGTGGTATACTCGTCCTACAAGAAACCCTAAATGGACAAATTGCAAAACAATCCTTTGCGATCGCAACACCAGTAGGAACACCAACAACCACACAAGCTAGCAACACTACTCCCTTACCAGTATGGCAAGTCTTAGGATTTGCATTACTGGGTGGAATTTTCCTCAACCTCATGCCTTGCGTCTTCCCCGTATTATCACTCAAAGCGTTAAACGTTTTCCAAAAGTCATCCCTAAGCAAACAAGAAGTCCGTTTCAGGGGAATAGTCTTTACAGCCGGAGTTTTAGCAAGTTTTATCATCCTTGCAACAGTCCTCCTACTGCTGCGTAGCTTGGGACAGCAAATTGGTTGGGGGTTCCAACTACAGTCACCCGTATTTGTCACCTTGATGGCTTATTTAATGTTTGCTGTCGGCTTGAGCTTGTCGGGAGTCTTTGTCTTTGGTGCTTCCTTAATGGGGCTAGGACAAAACTTAGCAGGACGCAATGGTTATGTAGGCGAATTTTTCACCGGAGTTTTTGCGACAGTTGTTGCGACACCATGTACAGCACCATTCATGGCGACAGCGATCGGAGTTGCACTTACGCAATCACCGATAGTAGCCATATCTATTTTTATACTACTAGGCTTGGGTTTAGCCTTACCTTACCTACTCATCAGTTTTCTTCCCGGTCTGCAAAAAATCTTACCCAAACCAGGCGCATGGATGGAAACTTTCGCCCAAGTTCTCGCCTTTCCAATGTATGCTGCAACAGCTTGGTTAGTTTGGGTTTTGTCACAGCAAGCAGGAAGCACTGGTGTAGCCGCAGCCTTATTTGGATTAGTATTAATCAGTTTCGCCGCTTGGTTGCATCAAAAAACGCAAATCATTTCCGGTTGGAGACGACGCTTTGGTAGTATCACTGCACTGGTCGTACTGGGATTCGCTCTAACTTTAGCACAGTTACCAACTAGTGTAGACCCTAACATTGCCAACTCTCAAACTCAACAAACATCATCTAATTCCCTCACATGGCAATCTTACACTCCTGAAAAACTAGCTCAATTACGTGAATCTGGTAAACCCGTATTTGTCAATTTTTCCGCTGCTTGGTGCATTACCTGTGTAGTCAATGAACGCGTCGCCCTTAACCAACCCGACACCATAGCTGCTTTCCAAGCAAAAGACGTAGCTCTCCTCAAAGGTGACTGGACAAATCGCAACAACACAATCACGCAAGCATTAGCCGCCTTTGGACGCAGTGGAGTCCCCCTGTACTTACTCTACCCAGCTAATTCTGATACACCTCAGATACTACCTCAGATTCTTTCTCCCCAAGAAGTCCAAAACAAGGTAAAAAGTTTGTAAATGGTTAATGGCTAATGGTTAATAGCTAATGACTAATGGTTAATGGCTAATGGCTAATATAAAACTCTTGCAAACAATTAGCAATTAGCAATTAGCAATTAGCAATTAGCAACTAACAACTAACAACTAACAACTAACAACTAACATGAAAAACCAACTGATTGCGGCTACCCTCTTTGCATTTAGCTTGACACTGACAGCTTGTCAAAACCCCTCCCAAGTCAGTGAAAAGACTCCTGAAGTTATGACTAATGCGGCTGAAGCTGCGACTCCAGTACGGGTTGGTTCACCTGCACCAGATTTTACTGCAACTGATAGTAATGGCAAAAGTCACAAACTGAGCGATTTCAAGGGTAAAGTTGTTGTGTTGGAATGGACCAATCATCAGTGTCCTTTTGTTCAGAAGCATTACAACAGCAACAATATGCAACAGTTGCAAAAAGAAGCGACTGATAAAGGTATTGTTTGGTTATCAGTCATCTCTTCAGCACAAGGACAACAAGGGTATGTTACTGCTCAAGAAGCCAATCAACTGATAAAGAGCCGCAATGCTAGCCCTACAGCTGTACTTTTAGATAGCAGCGGTCAAGTCGGACGTCTCTATCAAGCCCGTACTACCCCCCATATGTTTGTAATAGATACTAAGGGTGTGTTGCAATATGCAGGTGCTATTGATGACAAACCTACTACTAATACTGCTGATGTTAAATCATCGAAAAACTATGTTCGTACTGCTCTAGATAATGTCCTCAAGGGACAAACTGTAGCAGATTCGACAACTCAACCCTACGGTTGCTCTGTAAAATACGGTAGTTAACTATCTCTTGTGGTGCGGGCTTCTAGCCCGCCACCAATACAGGACGGGCGGGGACTCCACCAATACAGGACGGGCGGGGACTCCA
>JAWQFQ010000049.1:0-3538 GCA_035967975.1 Scytonema sp. PMC 1070.18 | reverse complement strand
GACTCCACCAATACAGGACGGGCGGGGACTCCACCAATACAGGACGGGCGGGGACGCCCGTACCACAAGATGGATAGGGGAAGGAACTTTTGGGTGCTTTTAGGACGAACATCCCACACTTATTTTGCATTTTACGTTTTTTTACATTAAGTTACGCTTTATGACTTTCTGTAACATTTTTTGAGGTTTACTCTTGAGAGTCCTAGTTTCTCTGTCATGCTTGTATGTGAGAAGGAATTCGGTAATTACGTTTGTTTTTAGTATTATCAGGCGCTTGCCTTTTGGTATTTACAGACTTTCCTCCGGAATCTGAATCTCCGCCAACTCAGGATTTTGGAGAAATCTTATGTCAGTGTACGTAGGCAACCTTTCTTATGAAGTGACAGAGGATGCTCTGAATGCCGTTTTTACAGAATATGGTTCTGTAAAGCGGGTTCAGATACCTACCGATCGCGAAACAGGTCGCGTGCGCGGTTTTGCTTTTGTTGAAATGAGTTCTGAAGCTGAAGAATCGGCTGCAATTGATGCTCTTGATGGTGCTGAATGGATGGGTCGTGACCTGAAAGTGAATAAAGCTAAACCCAAGGTAGATAGGAATTCCTATGGTAGTCAACGAGGAAATAATAGTTTTCGTAATCGATATTAATCAGAATAGCATAAAATAGTCAAGACCTAATAGTCAACAGTAAGACTAATGGTGTTTGTCTGTCCATGTCTAAGCAACTTTATTGAATCTAGTACTGGCTCAGGCAAGAATGCTTGAGCTTTTTTGATGTTAACGAAGTTTTGTAAGGTGAGATTTCTGTATGAAGAATAGCCCTTTACGTGAAGAACCGCGTGAGAAACGAGCTGCTGTCATTAGTTCCAATCATGAATTTTTTCTTATAGAATGGCTCAAGTCAACTGGTCGTCTTATGGAACGTGAAACTCAAGAACCTGAGCATCTTAATGAAGTAGAAGACATTTCAACAATAATAGAGGTTGATGATATTTCTTATGACCTTGATGATGACGACCCTAACATGGATTTAGATGATTAGTTAAGTGGTTATGCTCGGATAAGCGATGCAGGAGAAACCCGATTTCATAAAGAAACCGGGTTTCTCTTTCCTTACTAACCAACTTGATAATTAAAAATATAGCAGTCCTAAATCATTCGTGAGATAAAGAAACCCGGTATCTGGGAGATACCGGGTTTCTGATGCTAGGTATTTTCTCACAAATTAAATAGGATGGCTGTATGTCGTACTTCTAATAAAATTCGAGTAATAATTAATTCCGCTCTAGCCTTTTCCGTACTAAATCTAAAGTTTCATTAAGGGTCTGATTGAGAAGTTCTGAAGGTTTATAGGGTGCTATTTGCTTTGAGTTTATCTTTACAGTAAGCTTTGTGCTGCTTTAAGTAGGTGTTGGTGAACTTCAGTGGAGGTAGCTACTATGAGTCCTGGCAATTTATAATCATGGCAAGTGTGCAGTGGCGGTACTTTAGATCCGTCTAGAGTCGTTACTAGACAGCCAGCTTCTCGTGCTAAAAAAGCGAGTGCTGCGCCATCAATCAAATTACCCGACCTAATCGCAGCTCCTGCTAACTCACCACTCAAAATACCGTTGAGATTGGGGATTTGAATATTGCTTGAGTAATCTCTGGCGACATCAATGACTTGATAGTACTCTGAAAGTGCTGGTACAAGTTGACTCATTCCCCATCCTAGTAATATGGTTGGTTTGGAAGATGTTATTTGTAATGAAGTACAATTTTCTAAGTCCATCTCAAGCGTACCTTGAAAAGCGCCTTCACCCCTGATAGCATAAGCATAAGTGTTTTGTGCGGGGGAGATAGCAAGCACGGCTTCATAATCATCTGCATTGAGAACACTCAAAATAATTTGATAGTTAGAATGTCCATCAAGATAAAACTTTGTACCGTCAATAGGATCGAGTGTAACCAAGTAGTCATCTTGTACACCGAGTTCTAAAGACCGAAAATATTTGGTATTGCGAGATTGTTCGTGCTCTTCCCCATAGAAGCGAATTTCAGGAAAAGTCCCTAGCAGTACGACTTCTACCAGATTCTGAATGGATAAATCCGCATCAGTTAGCGCTGCTGCAAAAAAGTTATCTCCTCCTTCTTTGTCGGGAAGTGCGGTGAGACGAGATTGAATGCGCTGGGCGTAGGCGGCTGCTACTTTTAAATGTGGGAGTAAGGTTTTTAGAATCAGACGGGGGGTTGGTGTTGTTTGCATTTGAGATCACTCCTTCTTTGAAAGAGTCTCCTGTCGGTAGATGAATTTACTGGCTTGGATCGTACAAAATGACATTGTTTCAACAAGGCGATCGCATTTCAGTATATCAGTTTTGTGGAAAATACTGGCGATGGAGCTTTAGAAGGGTGAGCGTCAGTTGTGCTTGCGCGATCGCTTGTCAAATTTTCACTTCTTCTGAGAGAGAAGCGGGTAAACCTATGGGTTGATGAAGAGTGTGCGATCGCAAGACAAACTAGAAGAAGATACAAACGTTAAGTTAACAAACACAGGGTATCACTAACTAAATTGCGATCGCAATTTCGCGGTCGTGTTGTGTAAATACAGTAAGGAGGAAATATGGCAGATTTTGAACGCTATGAGCGGATGCGTGCAGTAGGTACATTTCCTAGCAAAGACGAAGCTGAAGCAGCACTGAACGACTTAAGAGACTCTAACTTCCCGATGGATAGAGTTTCTATTTTGGCTAAAGACAGAGACCGCAGCGAACAAATAGATACTTCTGATATGAAAGACCGCAGCCACGATCGCGGTGACAACGAAGCTCAAGAGGGCGCTGGTATTGGTGCGGTAGCAGGTACTATTTTAGGTGGTCTTGGTGGTTTGCTTGTTGGTCTAGAAGCCTTAATCATTCCTGGTGTTGGACCTTTTCTCGCAGCAGGTACTATCGCCACAACCCTAGCTGGTGCGGGTATTGGTGCAGCAGCTGGTGGTCTGATTGGAGCTCTCACTGGTGCAGGTATTCCTGAGGAAGACGCTAAAGACTACAGCCGCCGGATTGAGCAAGGCGACTACTTGGTGATGGTAGAAGGTACGGAAGATGAAATTAACCGTGCTGGCTCTATTTTGCGTAATCGCAATATCCAGAATTGGAATATATACGATGTAGAAGGTCGTCGTCGCGAATACAAGGAGGTTAATACTACTCCCGTTGTTGAGCGTGATGTAGAAAGAGTAGAAAGATATGAAACTAGACCTGTCACTCGCTACGAGGACAGACCTGTTGTAGATACCGATCGCGACGAGGTAGTAGAAATTATTGACAAGCGCGATCGCGAACAAAGGCTCTAAAGATGTCGTTTTTCTTAGGGAGATTTCATTCTTCTTGAGATAATTTAATAGAATTTAAGAGGATGTTTTAAAAGTCTTCTCGTCAGTAGTATGCACATTTTACATCCCCCTAAATACCCCTTAAAAAGGGGGACTGTTAGAGATTTTCCCCCCTTAAAAAGGGGGGCTAGGGGGGATCAACCAGTGCTTGAAATTACAACAAACCA
>JAWQFQ010000048.1:0-47429 GCA_035967975.1 Scytonema sp. PMC 1070.18 | reverse complement strand
ACCTACACTATTCTGGTTCATATAAAGCCGTGTTTTTTTATAATGAGAGGGCGCCCACAGAGATCTACCCCCTAGTGTTCCTCGGGAGCGACAGATGTATATGAGAGAAGTCAGTCATAGCTACAATCTATAGCTACAATCTTAGGATGACCACCAATACCAATGGGTGCCGGAGATGTTCAAGCGGCTAATACAGTGGCTGAAAAACTTTTTTCAAAGATTAAGCAGGAGACAAACACCAGCTCAAACAGAGGCGTATTCTCAAAAAGAACCACCTCCACCCTTAACTGATACGGATTTGGAGTTTCTGTTCACCCAGCTTTTAGAAGGAGTGCATCAAGCAAAAGGTCAAGCATGGGCGCAGAAGTGGCTAGATAATATCGAACATCGCGTATCAACAGAACGGTGGCTGGAGTGGTTGCAGCGCTTTGGCGACAGATTGCTTTCTTCGGCTTCGCCGAATAATGAGTTAGCCTCAAGAATGGTGCAGCTTGGTGAGTTAGATGTTGGCGAAGTTGGAGACATTGCCTATGATATTGGGATGCAATTGTTAACGCGCAATTCTGGTGAACCAATATGGGAATATGATGGACCTGATGCAGAACCAACCAATTTTTCAGAATCCACACACACAGCAGGTGACCAAGGGGAAGTATTAGCGGTAGATGAACTCCCAGAAGGAGAATTCCAAACTATTACCTTGGATCAACTGCTGGTGTTGTTGGAACAGGATGAAAACTTACGCAATCAAGTCGCTCAGCAACTAGGAACACAGACAGATGACCCACAAATGATTATCCAGGCATTAATCGAACAGTATAATGCTACAGAATAATTTAACATTTAGTAAACACCGTTCATGGCTTCATCCATTGCTTGCGCTCTTACACAATTTATGTGCTTTCTATTGAAGGGAGCTTCGTAGGTGTCAACAGAAAAATAAACTTAATTGTTTTTTGCTTAACAATAAGATGGCTGTCGATCGCGTAAGATGAAGTGCTTATAAGAATGCAGTGAATACCCTTTGGGGGCTGCTAGTATTTCATTTAGATTTCAAAAACTATCACTATTTGCTCTTAAGAAAATTTAATGGGTTTTACGGAACTCATAAATTGAAGACGGCAAAAAGTGTATAATGAATAACATCCAAGAGATGCCGAAATGCTCAAGTGGCTAGTAAAATGGCTTAACAGAATTTTCAGATTCCCCTTTGGTAGAAAGAAGACTCGTGTTAGAAAACCAGTTGGGGAACAGAAAGTGGTGCAACAGCCACCAGAACTGACGAATGCGGATTTGGAATTTTTGTTTACACAGCTGCTAGAAGGCGTACATCAAGCAAGAGGACAACAGTGGGCGCTCAAATATCTCCAAAGAATGGAAAATCGTATTTCTCTTGAGCGCTGGATTAATTGGTTATTAGATTTTGGAGAACGGTTGCTAACCGCACCCACACCAAATAATCAACTAGCTGAACGCATGGTGCAACTGGGTGAACTTGGAATCGGGACAATTGGAGAACTTTCCTATGATATTGGAATACGGTTGTTAACACGCAACCTGAGTGACTCGTATTGGGATAATGAGAACTCAGATACCGCAACAAAAATGACAGCAATCATTTTGAATCCTGTTGGGGAAGAGTTACCCGAAAACTTAAAGCAACAGTATTCGCAAAGCGATCGCTATCAACAACCGGAAACAACTCAGGAGCAGGAGGAGACTGTAGATGAAGTCATATGGGAGTATACAAAACCCGATATTCAATCGACAGAACTTGTACCTCCTTCGGCTTCTGAGGAAGAACAACAAGAGTGGGTAGAATATCGCCCACAAACAGCAGCATTCTCCACTGAACAGGAGGATGATTCGTTAGCTTCTTTACAACCAGATGTAACTGAGGCGTTGGATGAGTTATTGGTTAGGTTGGAGCAAAGTAAGAGTTTAGCCCAGCACCTCGCTTCGGATCTGACAGTTTCATCGCCTGAATCCCCTCTCGATAATTATTTGCTGACTCAGCAACAACTGACACTTCTCGAACGCGCACAAGCTTGGTTTTACCAAGGTCTTCAGCAAGCTAAGTCAGGGGATCTATCAGGGGCGATCGCATCTTACGACCAAGCAGTGAAAATAAACCCCAACGCCCATGAATATTGGTTTAACCGTGGGTTGACACTGTCTTACTTGGGAGATTTTGCAGAAGCGATCGCATCGTATAACCAAGCACTTGTCCTCAAACCCGACTTTTATAAATACTGGTATTATAAGGGCAGTGTTCTAGGTGAATTAGGGCAATTTGATGATGCCATTGTTTGCTTTAACACAGCCATAGAAATTAAGTATGACTACTTAGAAGCTTTGTCCGGGAAAGCTATGGCGTTTCTGAAGTCAGGACGCCCGTTGGAAGCAATTTCTAATTATGACAAAGCACTTCTGCTGCAACCACAAGACCAGGACAATTGGTATTACCGGGGAATGGCTCTGGGAAAAGATGGACGTAGTCATGATTCGATCGCATCCTACGATCAAGCTATAGAAATTCAACCAGATTTCTCGGAAGCATGGTACAGCAGGGGTGTAGAACTTTTTTATTTAGAACGTTGGGAAGATGCAATAGATAGCTTAGAGCAAGCGACGACCATTCAACCCAACTTTTATGAAGCATGGTACACCTTAGGAAATATCTGGGAAAAATTAGGAAAACAAGAGGAAGCCATTGCAGCCTACGACCATGCAACAGAAATAAAACCAGATTCCTACGAAGTCTGGATAGATCGGGGTGTCGTACTGGCAAATTTGGGGGCTTGGGGTGAAGCTATCTCTTCTTGGGAACAAGCTTTAGAAGTAAAACCCGACTTCTACTTGGGCTGGTTTAACCGCGCTGTAGCATTGGAAAATTTAGGGCGGAGAGAAGATGCGATCGCATCTTATAATAGAGCTCTAGAAGTTAATCCCAACTTCCACCTAGCATGGTACAACCGGGCTGTCACACTGTTTCATTTAAACAGATTTGAAGAAGCTATTTTCTCCTACGATAACGCTTTACAAATCCAACCAGACTATTGGGAAGCATGGCTTGGTCGAGGTGCTGCAGCAGGAAGTGCTGTTTTGAGCGATTCGGATCTCACTTTTGTCAGTGATATAGCTTCAGCCAACCCAGTTTTGTACGAGCGCGGTTACGAAGGAAAACTAGCAAGTTATTCCGAGGGGCTAAAATATGTCCTCGAAGACACCCAACCGGAGGGGTGGGGTAGATTGCATATAGCCCTTGGGAATGCTCATTACGATCTTGGGAAAAGAAATTATACACCTCGTTATTATTGGCAACAAGCAGTATCTGAGTACAATCTAGCGCTCAACACCTTGACGTTAGAGGCATTTCCTCAATTATATTTGGAGGTGATGCAAAACCTTATTAAAACACTTGCTGCTTTAGGCGAAACATTTCAAGCACGGGAACTACAACAATATGCTACAGAATCATTGCAATATTTATTGAATCAAGAAGATTTATCAGATGAAAGGAAACAAGAACTAGCACTTAAGAATATCGGTTTTTGGCAATTATCAGTTGATATAGCCATGCAACTTGGAGAGATAGCCCAAGCAGTTGAAATTGCTGAACATGGTAAAAATGCTTGTTTGACTTGGCAATTGATGGGTTGGAGAGATGAAATTGCTTCACCCACTTATCCCTCAATGCACGCACTGCTCAATCCCAAAACTGCGCTCATTTATTGGCACATCAGCCCTTGCACCCTACGCACCTTCATTATTAAATATAAGTCTCCAGAACCTATTCCCGTTTTTACACCTGTTTTGAATGTTGGGACAACGGATGAAATGCCCCTCCCAGAAACAGTACAACGTTTCGTTGAGTTTGAGGATTGGCTGGTAGATTGGAATCAACAGTATGAAGAATACCGCACTATAGGTAAGAATAAATTTGTCCATTCCTGGCAAACAGAAATGGAACAAAAGCTGTTACATCTAAAAGAAATTTTAAATATTTCTTCAATTGTAAACGAACTTGAAGATATTACTCATCTGATATTAATTCCTCATCGGGATTTACAAAGATTACCTCTTCACTCCCTTTTCAATCTCTTTTCTCCTTTTGAACAAGAATTTCAACAGGTAACGCCTAAATTCATGTTTACCTATCTGCCTAGTGTTCAAGTTGGACTAGCACTCAATTCTCAACCACTGTTGAAAGTACAAAATCTTCCATTACTATGTGTAGAATCTCCCGATAATGACAATTATCCCGCATCAGAGTTTACCAAACTTGAGTCCACAGCTATCAGTCAAATGTTTCAATCGTCTAAGTGTATTCAAGGACTAGAAGCAACTAAAGACCATGTGGAAACTGCTTTAGCTGAAGATTATAATATATTCCATTTTGGTGGGTATGTAACTGATAACTTTATCCACCCTCAAGCTTCAGAATTGATATTAGCTAATGAAGAGAAATTAACCTTAAAAGAAGTGTGTCTTTATCACGCGATCGGGTACTCATTAATAACTTTCTCAACTTGTGAAACTGGTACGTCTGGCTATTGTGCGATCGCAACTGAGTATGTCGGCTTAGTCAGTGCTTTACTGAGTCAGGGAGTCAATTATATTGTGAGTACTTTGTGGAAGGTAGAATCGTCTGCTAGTACCTTAGTTATGATAGAGTTTTACCGAAAACTCCTACAGGTAAAATCACCAGCAACAGCATTAGCAGAAGCAACAGAATGGCTCAAAGAACTAACGGCTGGTGACCTCAAAAAATGGTACGACGAAATCTTTCGGATTTTACCTCAAGAGGGCTCAAGAATAAAAGCGAGTTTGGCTACAGAGTTATATAGAAGTAGTAAATTACCCGTAGAGACAAAGCTTTACAATCACCCCTACTACTGGGCGGCGTTTGCAATTTATGGTAAGTTTTTTAACAGTTAACTGTTATCATGCAATACGGTTCGGTTAAGGCTTATTCGCGCTACCACCAAACCCGGTTTATACCAGGAGTGATGGCAATACTTGAAGGTTTTGAGAAGATCCCCCCAACCCCCTTATGAAGGGGGGCTTTAAACCCCCCAATTCATCGGGGGGCTGGGGGGATCAAAACGGGATGAGCACTATAACCCTTGCAGTATTGGGAGTGATGGGAAGTTTCATAACATAGATTGAACTGCTGTCAATACCTCACACAAGGAAATCCTTCTTGAGAAGGGGAACAGAAATAGCAAACTAGCGTTATTAAATAGACAAATAGCAACGGATAATTATTGGCATTATGCACAAGATTTCAGAGCAGACAGCAAAAGCTGCACAAAAACATGCGTATGCTTCTTTGAAGCATGGCGAAATTTTAGAAGAGATTGGAAAAAAACTACAAAAGGGCGATCGCGACGAGCAGGAACTTGGTCAACACATGGAAGCTTATGGAAAAATGATCGAGAACCAAGCACAACAAGGTATTGCTTCGACAGAAAGACTCGAAGAAGACAATTCAACGGAAGTGTTTTTAGAGTCGGTCCAAGAGCATATAAATGCTTCTCTCACCCATATTGAGGCTGCTAAAGAATTTATATCGTGGGTAAAAGACCGGGTTGACGAAAGCAGCTCGACACCAAAGTTTTGAATTTTTTTTGACTTGCGATCAGTGAACAGAGGTACAATTGAGCCACACCACCAAATTCTATTTGGTGGATTCTAGATGAAAGTTGGGTATAACTTGTCGTCTGATTCTATTTGCATATTTAATAGTTAATGGTTCAGACAGAAACTGAACTTGATGTTCAGCATTTAGGGCTTCAAAAGTTTTGCGTTCCCATTCTTCAACTTCAAAAATGACTATTTTCATAAAATTGTCTCCTGTCATAAACAACTTCAATCATTGCGATTTTCACACTATTCGACCACCCGGAAATAAATTTCGGGCTTAAAGCTCAAGTCCATTTTAATGGACTGAAATGAAAACAAAGGGCATATAAGCGGACATGATATCACTCCTCACAGCACAAGTCAGTGAAAACGGTTTCTAGTAAACTATGCAAAAGAGAAATCCTAGAGTATCCCGGCTTGAAGTATCTGAATAAAATACTTACTATATTAAGATTGAAACCCGTTTAAACGGGTTTGAGCTTTAAGCGTGAACTTTAGTTCATGGTACATAACATCTTCCCCCCATTTCCCCATTCCCTGAGGTTAAAGATGTCATCATTTCAAGCTGAACCCGCAAATTTTCTGGAATTGCTGCAAATTGTCCGTGATGGTTCGGAAATTAGCTTGAAGCCAGGAGAATACAAGGGACCGTTTACTATAGAAAAGTCAATCACAATTCGCGGTGCTGGTACGGATACAGTGATTTTTGCAGTTGATGAACCAGCAATAGTGATTAAAGTTCCTGGGGTGCGACTGGAAAATCTGGCGATTGTTAGGACTGTAGGAGGCGATACAGGAGAAATTGTTATAGATGCGACAAAGGAAACTTCCCCAATTTGTTCGTCGGTGAGCTTAAGAGGAATCGCCCCTAATGTACAGTGGGAAGGGGGGGGTTGGGACGTTCCTGAAGTTCTGGATTTTGGCAACATCGAACCCAATCGCCAGATAGAACGTTCTTGGCAAGTGCAGTTAGGTGTACCATGTCATGTTGTCTGTGCAGTTTCGTGGCTGCGCGTCCACACTTTTCGTCTATATCCGGGAATGCAGAATTTGCAACTGGTGCTTAATTCAAAAGGTATTCCCACCGGAACAATTTTATTGGGTTTCATTGTACTAGAAGCGGAAGAAAGTGTACGAATTCTTCGAGTTTGTGCCAAAATCAAAGCTTCTCAGTCAATCACAAATGTTTCTTTTCAAGAACTGAAAAAAGAGAATTTAGACGGTGATTATAATCATAGTCCGGTCGTCCCTACACAACAACAGCTACAGGTTTGGAATACTTTTTTAGATATAGAAGAACGCATTGCCAAATCCCGTCAATTTTGTGTTAAGTTTCAAAGTCATAATTATGGTGCGAATACCAGACGCGTGAGTTTTGAAATTGATGTGAATACAGCAACTCTTGATGGGTTTTCTGAAAATTCTTTAGCTCAGGAAGACTTTTGGCAAAGGTTGAAAAAGGCGCAAAATGAAGATATTGTTTTGTTTGACTCATCTCCTCAATATATCAGAAACAAGCGAGAAGGGGAAAAATTGGGTGCGATCGCAGAAATTAACTCTGAGAATAACAAAATCTGCATCAGGTTAGATTCTGACATCGTTGAACGTATGAATCGGGGACGCTACCAACTCCCTCGTCAGGGGTTCTTGTATTTTGAAGCGGCTGGTGATATTCATCAAATCAATCAAAAGAAAAAAGCTTTAGAAAACTTGCGTCAAGGACATTCTCATAATCCCTATTTAAGCAAATTCTTATTCAATGCTTCCTGCGCCAGACATCCTTCAAAAGTTATTAAACTTCAACCCCATGACTTATTAAAGCGAGACGCTAATCTCGACCAAATCGCCGCAGTAGAAACGGTTCTATCTAGCCCAGATTTGGTTCTCATTCAAGGACCGCCAGGTACTGGTAAAACTACCGTCATTGCAGAAATTTGTTATCAAGTGGCTTTACGAGGTGGAAGAACACTCATTACATCTCAAGCTAACTTAGCGGTAGATAATGCTTTAAGTCGATTAGTTCATAGCCCTGTTATTCGTGCTTTACGAAAGGGAAAAGCGGAAAAAGTACAGGAAGAAGGACAGCCATTTTTAGAAGAAAATGTGATTGGAACATGGTTGCAAAGTACGTCTAAGGACTGTGAGAAGAAATTAACACATAAACAAGAAAATATCAAAGTTTTACAAAGTCTATTGAAACCAGTTCAGAGATTTGCCAAGTACTTAAAAATTGAGGAAAAATTTCAGAAAGTCTATACAGAATTTCACAAAGAAAGGTCAGATTTAGAGGAAAATTACAAGAAAGAAGAAACTATATATCAGCAGACTCTGACATCTAAAAGTGAGGTAGAATCTCTGAGGGCGGGATTGGAAAACTTGCTGAAGACTGCACCTCATATTAATTGGGAAGCCCGTGAAGTTGTTGACTTTTTGCCCCGACTGAAAGCTTATACTGAAGGAAATAGTGAAGTAGAAAGCTTTGTTGCAAATGTACGTACAGCTCTTCTCCAATCTACTAAATTGGGTTTCGTTCGTCCAAAGCGTGGTGCTTTTGGATTGGCGGTTTGGTTACAGGAAACTGTCGGAACGGGAATTGCTGCATTTAAGACAATATCTGGAGATTTGAAAGATGCGGAGCAAGGGATGTCGGAAGTTGCAGCAACAATTTATGTTTTACAACAAAATTCAGAAATTCTCAATCAGCTCCAAACAGATTACCAGCAGAACCTCAACCAACAGCAAAGTTTGTCAGCAAAACTTAAAGAGGTAGAAAACCGTAAACTCGAAATTGAGTTTGTCGTGACTGCGATGAAAGAATGGAAAACAACTGCGATCGCCAGAATCTATAAAATCGTGTCCGATTGTCGGCAAACAGGTACACTACTCACAGATGAACTCTTGCAATTACCCGCTGGATTGTGGATGATTGCTCGGTCACTAAACTTACCACTTGTCTCAACTCACTACAAAGTTAATAGAATAGACTATGTACCAAACTGGGTGCAATTAAACAATGCATTATCCTATGAAATAGAAGGAGAGTTTGTTAACCGACGAGGAAAGCAGCAACGATTTAGTGAATTTTTGTATCATACCTTGAACCAAATTCCCCTGGTTTTGTCAGCAAATCGTCGTGTACAATGGCAGGAAGTTGCGAAACAGTTTACAAACTACGTTAACCTCACCAAAACGCAACGACAAGCTTTAATTAGAAACACACAGCAATTCCTCAAGCAAATGCAGCAGGAGTATGGTAACTCATGGGAACCACAAAATGTTGAGTCTACCCTTAACTGCATTGCACGAGAATTGCTAGAAAATACCTTGACAAATGCACGAGAGTGTGTTTTACCTATCAAGATAGAAACAGAAACACAACTTCAATATTTGCAGCGACAGTTAAAAGAACTGCAAAAATCTGCTTCAATCCAACAGCAACAGATTTCAGCCGCCACAAATCAAGTAGAAGTAGCACAGCAAGGGATGAATGTCAAACAAAGCCGAGTGACCAATCTTTTGCAAAAAATCGCTCAACAGGATAATTTACCTAAAAAACCGCGTCTTCTGATTGAAGAATATCTTGCAAACCCATCATTGATTTGGGAGAAGACACAAGAATTTTCAACGCAAGTCCAATTTTGGGAAACACGAACCAGTCAGCTAGAAAACTTGATTGCGTCCTTAGAACCTTTTTCAGTGCTCCAAATTATCCAAAACTGTCTGGAGCAGCAATTGATAAGGTTAGAAGCAGAACATGAAAATGCAAAACATCAACTTGCAGAATTTCAAATCAAACGCAGTCAACTTGAGAATCAGACTGAACCACAACCACCACAAAATTTACTTAATGAGAGAAAATGGTGGGAACAAGCATATCTTGAGATACCGGAGCAGTTTAAACCTAGCTTACCTATAGACAAAGTAGATTTATGCAGTCTAGAATTTTTACATCAAATTAAGACACAGTTCCAATCTTGGGCAGAAGAACTCGAACAAGACAAAAATTACCTCCAACGTTATCAAGTTTTTGTGCAAGACTGGATTGCGAAACTCCGCACTCCCTCAGCCCAAGACCGCAAGGAATTGCAACAAATTTATATCGATAATGCTAATGTTATTGGTATCACTTGCGTACAAGCAGCCAGAGGGGATTTCTCGAAAGAATTTCCTGGCTTTGATGTTGTGATAGTTGATGAAGTCAGTAAATGTACACCTCCAGAGTTATTAATCCCAGCTTTGAAAGGTAGAAAAATAGTTCTGGTAGGTGACCACCGTCAACTACCACCTCTGATGAATGAAGAGACGATAGAGGATATTGCTGAGGAATTGAAGATGACGAAGAAAGAACTTAGCTTTATCAAAGAATCTCTTTTCAAAATCCAATTTGAATCAGCTGCTCCAAGCATCAAGCAAATGCTGACCATTCAGTATCGCATGCATCCACAAATTATGGGGGCGATAAATCAATTCTACCAGCATCGCTTAACTTGTGGTATTCTCGCACCCGATATACAACGTGCTCATCATTTAGCTGGTAAGATTATTCAGGAGCATCACCATATTCTTTGGGTAAAAACACCTATTGAACAGGGTTTTGCAGAACAAAGAGAAGGAACCTCACGCTGTAACGTGCGAGAAGTGGATATCATCGAAAAGCTGTGCGAACAAATGGAAGCAGTCTGGTCTGTAAAAGTCGCGGAGGGTCATCCTCAAAAAGAGATAGGAATCATTACTTTTTATAGCGCTCAACTGAGATTGATAAAAGATAGAATTGAAACAAATAGGTTTCCATCTTTAAGTATCCGTACTGGTACTGTTGATATTTTCCAAGGTATGGAAAGACCTGTGATTATTGTCAGCACGGTTTGTAATAATAGTAGGAGAGATATTGGATTTTCAAAAGAACCAGAAAGATTGAATGTTGCATGTTCTCGCGCCCAAGAGCTGCTTGTAGTTGTGGGTTGTCACGATTTATTCACCCACCAAGTTGGTAAAGTTGGGAATATGTATCAGGAGGTTTCTAAAGTGGTGCGTCGGTATGATGGGTTTGTGGATGCTTCTACGGTACTGGAATAGGGTGTAGGGTATTGAGAAAGAATAATTTTTATTTTTTCAGTACTTCTGGTATCAGTTTTCAGGCACACTTTATATTAGGGAATAAAATAGACTCACAATGGCAACTGATAATCAACGTTTAGTTTCATCTTTACCATCGGATCTGTATGAGCGTTTCAAACAGTTCTGTGATGAACAGCAAATGAAATCTAGTGAAGCACTTCAGAAAATTCTGACTGAATATTTTAGTATGCTTCCGACGACTGTTTCTGAGAATGGGACCAATAGGGAAACCCGCTTAGCAAGCATTGAAAAGAAATTGGAGATTCTAGATAGCTTGACACAAAGGATATCTGCACTAGAAAATTCTTTTGCAGAAATGCACGAACAAATTCATGTACATCCAAGTGTAGAAGTTGAGGAAACACCACTTGAGGAGGAAGAAAGTGTACCGGAGCTACACCCGGAAACCAACGGAGTATCAAATGGTACACATAGTCAATCGCCGACAGTAGAGGTATCAGGACCAAGGTACACAATCGCGGAACTGGCTGAGAGATTGGGAGTCAATAAAACTACGGTGTCGCGGAATAAAAACAAAGATAATTTTGAAGAATGGAGCTCTGGTCGAGATCCGGAAGGAATTTCCTGGGAATACCGGGAGGAAGAACAGCTTTTTTATCCTTTGAACAGTTAATCGTCGTAGGGCGCAAATTACAGCTATTTTCAGGAAAATGAACTACATCTTTTTTTGTCTGACATATTCGACGCAAAGACGCAGTCATAAGTAAGTGTGTGGTTTAAATTGGTGAAAACTGCTGTAATTAGCCTCTTTGATGCGGTTTGTGATTACTATAGAGTATATTTTGCTTGTTGAGGTGCTCAGGTGTTAATAGCTGAACGGTGATTTGTTGGTCGTTGCGATGCATGCGCTCTTTGCGCTACTACGAGCCAAATGCAGATATTTTACTTTTCGTTACATTGTTGGATTTTTTCTTGCTGACTTACTTCGCTACATATTTTAAATTTTATGTCGCACGTGCGTAAGTTGTTTTTGATGGCACGTATTTATGAATGATAAAGATAAATTCTTTTGGTTCACCTTTCATTTGGAAATGTCAGAACAATATGCGATTAGAACAGCGAAGAACGTCGAGGAATCTTGACCCAAAATTGCAGTTTTTGCTAGACCGGAAGCAAAGAGGAATCAATCCACCTGCGACAGCTGCTACAGCAGAGGGAGAAATTGGTGTCATTGTTAAAGTATCGGATGTGGAGAGTTGGTTGGCTCGAAGTGATGTTTTTGCAGGAGCTAGTTTAGGAGTGACTGAAGAGGGCGCTCATATTCTCACTGCTAGGGTTCCACTCAATCGGGTAGAAGTTCTACGTCAACTTCCCTACGTGTTAAGCCTTAAACCTGCTCAGTCTATCAAACCCACTTTAAGAGCAGCTGTTGAGGAGATTGGTGCGCGTTTGGATCTTCTCCCACCTGATGTTCAAGGAGAACAGGGGAAAGGTGTGGTGGTTGGAATTGTCGATTTTGGATGCGACTTTGTCCATGACAATTTTCGTAAGTCAGACGGAACTACTCGGTTACTTGCTCTTTGGAATCAGGCTGCTTCTGCTAATCCTGATGGTCCATTTAGCTATGGAAAAGTCTATAACTCTGCTGATATTAACAATGCTTTACAATCACCGGAACCATATATCTCGTTAGGTTACAATTTCGTTGGCAGGGGTTCTCATGGCACTCATGTCACGGATATAGCCTGTGGTAATGGTCGTGGTAGTGGTTTTTCTGGTGTGGCTCCTCAAGCGGATATTGTGTTTGTTGAGTTAGATGCTAGTGACGTTCCTTATCAGGGTAGTGAAGTGGTTGAGTCTACCTTTGGTGATTCAGTGCATTTGTTGGAAGCGATTCGATTTATTGTTGATGTTGCTGGAGACCGACCTTGTGTTATCAATCTTAGCTTGGGAACTAATGGCGGTCCCCATGATGGTTCAACTTTGGTCGAACAAGGGATTGATGCTATTGTGAGTGAGCGACCGAACCGGGCGGTAGTTATTGCGGCTGGGAATTCTCATCAAGATGGTATCCACGCCAGTGGTACTGTTCCCCAAGGTGGGTTTACTGACCTTGTTTGGCAAATTAACGACATAGATTTTACCCATAATGAAATAGAAATCTGGTATCCCAAAGATGACCGTTTGCAACTGGAACTGTTAGATGAGAACGGTAATAGTATGGGTGCTGTAGACCCAGGGGCTTCTGCTCGTATTCTTTCCGAGACTGGTGAAACATTGTTTTTTATCGCTCACCGTATAGAGGACCCTAATAATAAAGATAATGCGATCGGCATTTTCATGGAAACTAACATTCCCACATCGGATATACCTTCACACATAACGCTCCGTTTGCATGGTACTACCATTGTCAACGGCAATTTTCATGCTTGGATCGAGCGCGATGACGTGGGTCCATCCAGTTTTGCTCCACCTCATGATAATTCTCACACCCTTGGCTCGCTCTCCTGTGGAAAATGTAGCATTGTTGTTGGCTCTTATGATGCTCATACATCCGAACAACCACTATCGTTTTTCTCAAGTGCTGGACCTACTAGAGACCAACGACAAAAGCCGGAAATCAGTGCTCCTGGTCATCAGGTTTGGGCTGCAAATGCTCTTACGCGTATAGGAGTGACTCGTATGTCAGGAACGAGTATGGCTGCTCCCGCTGTGACTGGGGTTGTCGCACTCATGCTTGCTGAAGCACGCAGTCTCAATCAAGAACTGACCTGCGAGCAAATCCGCGATATTCTCATCAAAACGGCTCGACCCAATCCTCCCATCGCCTCTTGGGATTCCCGATACGGTATGGGGCGAGTCAATGCAAAAGCCGCTGTTCAAGCAGTTCGCGATTTGCTGACACAAGGTGGGTAATTTGGGTCACCCAACACACCCCACAACCTTATAATTGAACGAAAATGTTGAGCGCAGTCCCTACCTAAAAATACTAGAAAAAATTTTGACATTTTAGGTAGGGTAAGCGAAACCAATATAAAAAGCGAAGCAACATTATGGTAGAATTAAGCAGGTACGGCAAAACGAATTTTCGTGGAGGCACGACCAATTAAAAACTCGCAATTATCTATTGCGCGATCATGCTTTTCTGGGGTTTTCGTAGACAAAAGTTTCTACGACTCGCTGAGGACGCCAGTGTACCTGGGAACGTTATATAGTCTATATAGCGAAAGAATTCTCAACTATAACGCAAGTTTAGTTGGGGTGCGTTCAATTATCCTATCTCTCTACAAAAGCTATGACTCAAGAAGAGCAGGATAATCGCCGTTCTCAGTATAGGATTGAGTACATTCGTCTTGGTATTGAGAAGCTGAACCTAAGTCAGGAAGCCGTTGAGCAGTTGAAACAGAACAAGTTGATAACTGCTACGATTAAAGTGGCGCGTCCTGGGTATGTTCCTGAAGGAGTGGAGGTTCGTGCCCACATCAGCCCTGAAATTTTTACAGCGAATATTCCAGATTCTATGCTTCACCAGTTACAAGACGATCCTGAAGTTGTTTCGATTCAGACAGCTGGTCATTTGCGATCGCTTTGAATCTGGAATTTCAAGACTAGCAACAGAAACCCGGTTTCTTTGAGAAACCGGGTTTCTAAACAACGACCTTGCTTTTTCAGACAGAATAATAAAAATCTACCCATAAGCCCGTATCTCTCATGAGGACTTATGAGTAAAAAAGATTACATGATGACGGTGAATACGATTGGTAAAGCATACTTTAGAGAAGCACCCTGTATTTTAGAGAGAAGACAGCACCCTGTATGTATTGATTTTTGTATGCAGAACCCATAGTTTTATTATGCAAAACACGCTCTGAATTTTTCTCATTCAAAAGTCACATTTATTCACTGTTTCTTTAGGTATACTGATTTGATTTGTCAACTATCTAGATGAGGGAAGTATATTTTCTACCCCTGCGTCTGGTCGTCGTTGTATCCGATTGTTTCTCCTCTGGAATTCGGTTACGTACGGTTCGCTAAACTGTTTAATTTCTCTTGCTTCTTGAAGCCCGCGCTTAATGTCTGCATTTACTTGACGGACTTGCTGGTTAATGCGTAGTTGTAATAAGACCTGGGGTTCAAGCTTTTGTCCATTTGTGATATTTAATCTATAAATTTGTTCCTCTTGTTGTTGTGCTTGAACAGTTACGGGTGTCAAAATTAGCACCCAAGCCAATAATAATGTGACTATTCTCATAGTATGACTCTCCTGTAGAGGCTTTTATTAGTTATTAAATCCTACATATATCCATACGTATGCTATTGTTGCCCATGCAAGGTTCTTTCTTCCTAATGCAGAAGTTGTAAGATTTTTTAATATTTGGGATTGTCTATTACCGCCACTTACTACTGCTCGGTTCAGGATAGTTGAGATTCCACCAAACCCACCAGAAACACGGTATCTCCAAGATACCGGGTTTCTAATTTCCTCTTAACTGACAAGTATTGGAGCGGGAGCAATACTGCAAGGGTTATAGTGCTCATCCCGTTTTGATCCCCCCAGCCCTGCTTGAATAGGGGGGTTTAAAGCCCACCTTCGTAAGGGGGGTTGGGGGGATCGAGTCTTAAGCGACAAGTATCGGGAGCGGGAGTCCTCGTTTGTTTTCCAACTACTGACGGGCGGGACGCCCGTACCACAAGAGATATTTTCCGACTTTTTTATTGGGAAGTCCTTTACTGAAAAAGTGAGATAATCAAACCACCAGCTAACCATATATAGCAAAGCATGGTAATCCAAAAGAGAAAACGCTCAAAAATTCTTTGTTTACCGCTACTGTTTTGGTGGTGACCTCCATCATGATGCTTTTTCTGCTGGCGATCGCGACCAAAGCGAAGCCAAGCAAGAACGCCAGTTATAGAGAGAAAGACAAGGTTAAGCCAGAAAGTATAGTCAATTGCAAAGCGTTGTGTTTGTGTCACATTTTGACTTCCACCTTGAGGTAAAAGTCCTAACAGAGCAAAGCCGTAGTGGATAAGAAGCGCAGTAGCAACAATTGCAGCCAGAAAGACACCAACGATATAAAGTGCTATCTTCCATCCGTAGTACTTAGCATTGACCCGAACGACAGGAAGCACGACTAAGTCACTAAAGATAAAAGCTATAATTCCAGCAAAGCTGACACCATTGTTATAAAGAACCGCAGCAAGTGGAATATTACCCATCGAACCAATAAAGGTCACAAAAGCAGCAGCGGGTCCAACCAAAACATTTTCCAACAAAGCCAAAAAACTAGGATTCTCGCCAGAACCAATAAAGAGGAAATTAAAAAACGCAGGTGGTACAAAAACAGCGATAATACCAGCAATTGTAAAACCGATAGTCACATCTTTCCAGACCATCCCCCATTCCATAAAGTACTGACGTGCTACCTGTTGCCAACCTTTAATACTTCGTATTCTCTCCTTCCAGTCCGGAACGTCTTGGTTGTTGCGATCGCCCCCCTCATTTTCCCGCAGTTGTTGTCGCTTCTTTCTCACCAGCTTTTTAGGTTTTGTCAAACTTACAATCAACCACATAAAGCCGATGAGAAGCACACCACCAATGTACTCAGCAGCGACAAATTGCCATCCTAAAAAGATAGCAATAATAATACCTAGCTCGATAACAAGGTTCGTAGAAGCCAACAAAAAAGCCAGTGAGGGTACAAATCCAGCACCCTTGACAAACAGCGATCTAGTCGTAGCCAGAGCCGCAAAGCTACACGAACTAGAGATAAAGCCAAAGAAAGTACCAAGCGCCACACTCTTGCTTCCTGCTTGACCCATCAAGTGCTGCATACGTTCGCGAGTCACAAAAACTTGGATAGCACTACTCACAACGTAACCCAAGACAAATGCCCATAAAGCTTTCCAGAAAAAGCTCAACGAAGTCAATACAGCTTCACTATAAAGTTGCCAGAAGCTTCCATCGTTCATACTTTTACCTCCACAGTATAAAGATAGATACTGTGACAGTTCAAGCAGGTTTGAATGCACTGTTGTATCTCTTGATGAATCTGGTCTAATTTGAACTGTTGTATAGCCATTATCGTAACTTCTGTAATGTCTTCGTTTATTTAAAAAGCGTAACTATCTTTTGGCTTTACAATAAGAAGTTGCAGTCACAATTTCGTCTTACTATAGATGGAATTTGCACAAAGATTTAGGGAATAAAATAGTATAGAAAACATCAAGACAGCGAATATGACAGAGCGTTATTGCGCTCTAATCATTGGAATTCTCTTTTTGATTTTAGGAGTGGCTGGATTTATACCAGGTTTAGTTTCATTACCTGAAACGACTGAGCCTTACATTCCGGTTGATGCTACTTCCAGTGCTTATGCTATGGGTTTTGGCTTTGTATTTGGGCTGTTTCCCACTAAGGGACTTGCGTAACCTTGTACACGTTGCTGTTGGGCTGTTGGGGATAACATCCTATTTCAACTTGAATAGTACGCGCTTATTTAACCGTAGTTTTGCCGTTGCTTATACCGTACTCGCTATTATGGGATTTTTGCCTTTTGCAAAGACGATGTTTGGTTTGATACCATTGTTTGGTAACAATGTTTGGTAACAATGTTTGGGTGAATGCTTTAACTGCGCTAGCCACCGCTTACTATGGTATTTTTTTACCAGCTAAGGTGAAAGGCGTGAATGTATCCCACAACTTGTAAAGTCGTGTGGTCAAAAATAAAGTTGCGATCGCTCAAGCGCTCAAATTCATTGACTTGATCGAGTAAGCAAGTTCCAATTGCATAGAGATGTAGTATCATGTTACATATTTACGCACTTGGAACTCAATACTCGTTGGTTAAGCCCTAAATTAAAATTTGGGCTTTTGCTAAATCCTGTTAATCCATACACCCCATATCAAAACTATCTAGTCTAATTTCTCGCAGAATGTCTGATGTTTTCCAACCACTGAAGCCAGTGCTTGCATAAGAGATTGAAATTGGTTCTGCAATATCTATGAGTTCTGATTCTAGTTCTTGTAATTCTTTAGGTAAGTCCACTTCTTCAGTTTCATCCAAACTTGATTGGGGTTCCAACGGTTCGGGCTGAATTGGAACTTTTGGGGCTGGGTCTGAGATTCTAATGATGCTTTCCTTCACGATGATGTTTCTCCTAAAGACTTTTTAAAAGCAAGCACTCATTATACGCTTTTTTGAATAGTTGGATCATTTTTTTCCATCAAATTTTCCGAAGAAAATCTAAAGCTCTGGTGTCGTGGGTATTGTAAAGTGGAATTCCGCGCCTTGTTCTCTTCCTGCGGAAACCGCCCAAATTTTTCCACCTAATTTTTCAATGATTTGGCGACAAATTGCTAATCCCAGTCCGGTTCCACCGATAGAACGTTGTAAAAAGCCTTCTTCTTGGTAGAAGCGATCAAAGATGGTTTCGAGTTGGCTTGGCTCTATTCCACGCCCTGTATCTGCAATAATGACTTCTAACATCTGGGTGCTATTTGATTTTTCTTTGGAATCAATATCTTCCTCGGATTCCAAATTCAAAACTTGGGCACGAATTGTGATTTTACCGTCAGAATTGGTAAATTTGCAGGCGTTTTCTAAAAGTTTTGTAATGACTTCTATCAATCCTTCTCCATCAGCTTGAACCATTGGTAAGTCAGATGGTAACTCGGAAATAATTTGAGGTACGGTCTCTGAGGATTTACTTTTTTGGATTTTACTGATGACTAAATTTAAGCTAACTTCTAGAGACATGGGTTCCATGTGCCAATTGACCCAACCACCTTCTAAACGCGAAAGGGTGAGAAAATCTTGAATCAGCAAGCGCATACGTTCTGAGTCAGCTAAAGCTGTTTGTAGCATGGTATGCTGGAATTCGATGGGCATTTCTGGTTCATTAGCTAAACTTTCCAAGCACACTTGGATGGTTGACAGGGGTGTCCGCAATTCATGTCCTACTATGGCAATTAGGTTACTTTGAGTTCGTTCTAATGCTGCTAGTTGGCGATTGAGGGTTTCTAGGTTTCGGTAAGCTTGGGCTTGGATAAAGGCGACTCCAACTTGGGTGGCGATCGCTTCTACTAATCCCCTGTCGGATTCGCTCCAAATATACGGTTTAAAACCATCGCAGTGCAGTTCTAATACGCCTAACCAACTTTCTTGGTAACGAATGGGGACGACCAAACAAGACCGGATGGAGAAGCGTTGCAATTGAGCACTTAATTCCGGGTCTGAGATAATTCCTAAATCTTGGGTTGTGTCGGCGATCGCAACTGCTTTATCTTGTGCTAAAGCGGCTTGAAAGAGTGGATGTGTAGCTAAAGACCAAATTTCTCCCTTTAAGGAAGGTAATCCATTGGATACGGCTTCATACTCAATGGGTGTTGGTTGTTCGGTGGGGTGATAACGGTAAAGCAGACAGCGACAGGGGCTAAAAACTTGACTCAGTTCTCTAACTGTAACTGTAAAAATGTCTTCTAGGTTAAGGGAGCGACGGATAGCTGTACCAATTATATTGATAAGCCTTTCCTGTCTCTCTTTTTTTGTAATGGTACGGTAAGCTTTAAGTTGCTTATGTTGGCTAGATTGCAAATAAGTGACCAAACGGTCTGTAAACAACCTAGCGTCAATTTCCAAGACGCGAGTGGTGACATTTCGAGTTGAGTTAACTTTAGTTAGACCGTAACGTTTCCGCGCTACTGCGACTTTATCAGCCAGTTCTGGTCGGTAATCTAAAATCCTATGCAGCAAAAGTCGGGCTGCGTGGGTACTCACTTCACGGTCAAACGCCCAAATTCCTTTGAATTGTCTTGCATCATCCAGGCTTGGGGCGTCTACAGGGGAAGCATATTCTTGACAAATTATGCAGGCGCTGTAGTTAGTTCCAATAATAATAAGGTGCCACTCTTGCGCCAAAGCATCATTAGGATCAAAAGGAACTGTGACAAATGGTGTGGAAATTGCTGAAAAGTTAGTTTCGGGTGCTGCGAGAACATAGACTTGGTCTGTACGTCGGGAAATTCGCTGATAACGACGGGTTTCCTGACGGTAATAACGTTCCTGCTGAAAATTAGCAATGACTAGGGGCTTATCTGTCCCCACCAGTACCAGGTCTTCCATAGCATGAGATAGCGCTGTTAAGGAAGCTTTAAAATAGACCTGACTGCGTAGATTTGGTAGAATTTGGAGCAAATCCTGCATCAGGGAGTTTGAAGTCTTCATCACTACTCAACCGTACATTCCCCTTGTCTGTCATTTTCTGCCAAAGTAAAGGAGCTTAAATTTGGACTTGCTCCCTCAAACACAGAACCCCCTCTTACACAATTACCACGTAAACGTGTTGATGGATGAATAATATCACCGTATGGGACTAGCTGCTGCTTTAAAAAAGCTATGCATATTTGTGCCTTTCTAGATATTTTGCAACAGAATACATAATTGACAACAATTGCAAAAATCAGTAGAATTACAGCTAGATAAATAATCTAATTGTTTCCGAGTCCGCCCCGAGTTCGCCTAGCCTGAAAGGGAAAGCACGTTAACTGTTGCTGTGCTTATCTAACATATCTAGGAATGCCTAAGTTTGCTTAGATGTTAATTAACGGTTCGGAAGGAAGAATTTCAGGCAAATTCGCTCCAACTAACATTGCGTAAATCCACTCCATCTAACTTGATAGAGCTCAGATCGGCATGGCACAAATCTGTTCTTAACAGAATGGCTTTGGTAAGATTAACATTATACAGGTCTGCCTTGTATAGCTTTGCACCTGTCAGGTTCGCCTTGCTCAGGTTTGCACCCGCCAAGTTAGCACCACTAAGGTCAGCATACCGCAAATCCGCTCCTTCTAGGTTTGTGTTACTGAGGTCGGCATATCGCAAATCGGCTAACCGCAAATCTGATTGAGTAAGATTGGCTTTGTGTAAGTCCGCTCTCATCAAGCAGGCGCGAATCAAGCTTGCTTTTCTTAGGTTGGCCCAAATCATAAAGGCTTCACTAAGGTTAGCTCTCCATAGGTTTGCTTCTGCTAGAGTCACTTCGCTCAAAATAGCTCCACGTAAATTCGCTGATGATAGAGTCGCTCCTGTTAAATCGGAACGGCTCAAATTGATTCCAGCTAAATAAAGTTCGCTGAGGTGGGCTTGTCGCAAGCAAACCTCCAGGAAATCTCTATTGCCTGCAGCGTAGCGTATTGTTAATTCATTAGTATCCATGATACAGACAAATATTGGTTGTTGACTGTTGAGTGTTCAGCGTTAACATTTCTTGATGGTCAACTGACGGACTCTGACTTGGGGAGTCTCAAGCCCTTGTATACTTGAAGCGGTTAGCACATCGCGTATCAGCTAAGAGCCAAAAACTTATAGCTTATGGGTTCTAGCTGAATCGAAAACTCAGTTTGTTCCCGTGCAAAGTATAAACGTAAAATTAGTCTTTAATGGCGAGAGAAACCGGGTTTTTCAGCCCAACCTTGTGAATACTGTCCTGGCGCTCTAGATATCTGTTGAGTAAACTCATTTTACAGTTGTGGAACGTGATGTACACCATATCTACCCAATCTTGTCATAGGAGTTATGTAAATAAATGTAACAAAATATTAAGATAAATCAAACCATCTGTAATGTTTTTTTAATCAAATTAGGCAATTTTGTTATAAAAAAAGCTTATAAAACACTCAATTGAGCGAAATTTCATTTATGAGAGCTGGTAGTTAACCTGATATTAGAGGGTGTGAGGGCTCGTGTTACCCATACCACAACAGATTGTTGGATACTTTTTTATTTGAAAGTCCCGTAACTCGCTTGTGAGTATTTAATGGAGTAATTTGGAGTAATAACCCGTTAATCTGAAATAATAAAAGTAGGGAGTTCTTTTCATGCCATATAGGTTGATTATTAAAATTACACATGACTGGGTAAATGTGTTTAAAATCAATTCTTTACCTTAAAGGAATGGCTTGAAATACTGATGAAAGCTCGATATGGCTATAACCACCACGGCGTAGGTGGTAGGGTCTAGATACGGTGTCCTAAGAGGTTTAAAAAGGATATAGCCATTTCTACTTTTTAACGCTACCGTCAATCAGACTGCGAAACAGATGAACAATCGTATATTTTGGGGTTTACTCCGGTTTACGCTCGATATGTTGTTACGCCTGAAGTGAAAACGAGAAACCCGATTTCTTTAAGAAACCGGGTTTGGTGATACATATATCATCTATCATCGATAGACGAGTATTGGGTAGGGACTGCACTCAACATTTTTGTTGAAGAAACGGGGTGCTAACACAAACGTAACGCACCCTACAAATTTCATGTTCTTTTTACAAAAAGTGTTTGAAACTTTAATTCCACTTAAAAAAATGTAAATACAAATTTTTTATATTCTACCAGACATGACTGATGAAATATAATTACAAAATATTAATTATGCAGCTTAAAATAAAATTTTAAGAATTGACAAAACTCTAGAGTTTTGAGAGGATAAGTCGGACTTCTTCCAATCGCTTTTACAAGCATTTACCATAAACAAATGGATAAAGAAAAGAGTCGCTCATATTGGCGTGCCAATACTGCTTTGATTCGCAATCTTTTAATAGTTTGGGCGCTGGTGTCCCTCGGTTTCAGTATTTTGCTGGTACAACCATTAAATGCGATTCGCTTTTTTGGGGTACCCTTTGGTTTTTGGATGGCGCAACAAGGGTCAATCCTGATTTTTGTAGGATTAATTTTCATTTACGCTATTCAGATGGATAAGCTAGACCGCAAATATAATATCAAAAGGTAGAGGAAGCTGTGTCAGTTGAAATTTGGACTCTTTTGATAGTAGGGCTTTCTTTTCTGCTCTATATCTACATTGGTTGGCAATCACGAGTGAAAGATAGTAAAGGCTTTTTTGTAGCTGACCAAGGTGTTCCTTCTATTGCTAACGGTGCAGCCACAGCAGCTGACTGGATGTCCGCAGCTTCTTTTATTTCAATGGCAGGGCTGATTAGTTTTATGGGCTATGATGGCTCTATCTATTTGATGGGTTGGACGGGGGGCTATGTGCTGCTTGCACTGTTGTTGGCTCCTTATCTCCGCAAGTTTGGAAAGTATACGGTTCCTGATTTTGTAGGCGATCGCTATTATTCCAATATTGCCCGTCTTGTTGCTGTCATAGCTGCTATTTTTGTTTCCCTCACTTATGTAGCCGGACAAATGCGGGGGGTAGGGATTGTTTTCAGCCGTTTCCTGCAAGTAGACATTAATACTGGTGTCATAATCGGGATGGTGATTGTTGCCTTTTTTGCTGTCTTGGGCGGTATGAAAGGTATCACGTGGACACAAGTTGCTCAGTACAGTATCTTAATTGTTGCTTACCTCATCCCGGCGATTGCTATTGCTGTATTGCTGACAGGGAATCCCATACCCCAGTTTGCATTTACTTTTAGTGATATTGCTGCTAAGTTAAATCAAATTCAGGTTGACCTTGGGTTTCAGCAGTATACTCAACCATTTACAAGCAAGACCATGTTGGACGTGCTGTTCATCACTATTGCGTTGATGGTGGGAACCGCCGGATTGCCTCATGTAATTGTACGATTTTATACAGTACCTAATGTGCGAGCGGCTCGGTTTTCAGCAGGTTGGGCATTATTATTGATAGCGGTTCTTTACACAACCGCTCCCGCTCTCGCCATGTTCGCTCGCTACAACTTAATTAATTCCCTCAACAATCAAACTGTTGAAGAAGTACGAAAGCTGGATTGGGTGAATAAGTGGGAAAACACTAAACTGCTGACTTTTGAGGATAAAAATGGTGATGGTCGTCTCCAGTTGACTCCAAAAAAAGACTCAAACGAAATTACTATTGACCGAGACATCGTTGTGCTCGCAACTCCAGAAATCGCCAAACTTGCTCCTTGGGTGATTGCTTTGGTTGCAGCTGGCGGATTAGCAGCGGCTTTGTCTACAGCATCAGGGTTGTTGCTGGTGGTTTCTAGTTCAATTGCCCACGATGTCTACTATCGCATTATAGATCCACAAGCATCGGAAAAGAAACGGTTGTTTGTTGGACGGATGATGGTGACTTTGTCTGTTATCCTCGCTGGCTACTTTGGTGTGAATCCACCAGGTTTTGTGGGTGAAGTTGTGGCTTTCGCCTTTGGTTTAGCCGCCTCTAGCTTCTTCCCTGTGATTTTCCTCGGTATCTTTGATAAGCGTACCAATAAAGAAGGGGCGATCGCAGGTATGCTGACAGGTTTAATCTTTACCAGTGCATATATTGTGGGTGTCAAGTTTGCAGGTATGCCAGCTTGGTTCTTCGGAGTTTCTGCTGAAGGAATAGGAACTTTAGGTATGATTATTAACTTAATTGTCACTTATGTAGTGTCTCGTTTTACGCCTCCTCCTCCCGTAGAGATTCAGGCGATGGTGGAAGATTTACGTAGCCCAGATTTAGCACAACCGTCCGTACAAACGGTGCAATAGGGTGTAGGGGCGTTCACGCAGTGTTCCCGCAGGGTACGGTTGTTCGCCCTGATAACTTAATTAAAATGATTAGATACTTTAAAAAGCTCTAATTCTATTGGTATTCTTTGTTAAAGAATCGTCAAAAGATTGTGAAAAAATATGAAAAAACTAAAAGTATATACTTTAACAGTAATTATTTCTGCGTTAACATTTCCTCAAGCAAGTCGTGCGGCTAACATTGCTCCGCCTATTGAAACTCAGGTGGAAGAAGTGGCGCAGTGGTTTACGGGATTGTTTAATAATGTTCCACAGGTCGCTAGTAATCCCTCTGTTCCGTTGATTTCAATGTCTAATTGTAAGGTGAAATTACAAGGTGTAAACTCTGGTGAAGACACAGAAAATATCTATCTCGAACAAAAAAGTTCTGCTTTTGAACGCCAGCGATTTTACTCTTTTAGTAGTCAAAACTCTGAACTTTCTCTCAGCGTTCGTTCTTTTCTGAACGCAGAAGGTGTAAGTGGATTGTGCGATCGCCCTGAATCAGAACGAGTTGTTAACATTAGCAATATAGCAACAGCAAGTTGTGACCTTCTGCTGATGTGGGAACCCAATCGTTATGTTGGCACAAATACCCCTAGTGGTTGTTCGACCAGTACTGGTGGTAAGGTGGTTTCGGATTTGTCTGTCTTTGAGAACCGCATTGAATCATTAGATAGGATTTTCGATGCTAGCGGTAATATTCTAGTCGCTACACCAATTGAGTTCCGCCGCATCAACCCTATTCCGGAACCTTCTCTAACTCTGGGACTTCTGGCTATTGGTGTTTGGGGCGTGAGTTCAGCACACAAATGCAAACAGAAAAAAATATCATTCTCTACCGCAAGAGATATTTCATAGGGTTGAAATTTTGCAACCTAGTAATACAATAGGCTTTTACCCTCAAATCTCGACCTGCTGAGAATGGTTTAAGGACTATTTTGAAGTATCAAACGGTGGGAAAAACACGCTATTTTGATGTTGCTGGATTTCCCGGTCGTACACTCGGATTATAGTATAAAAGTAAGCGTTCAGCAGTTTAGCCGTCAGCACCTCAGCTTGGAAACAAATTTTCAGACGTTTTATAAGCGTGCAAAGTATAATTAAGGACCCCTATAGCTCTATCAAGCTGATGGCTGAATGCTTACCATTTTATAAAGGACAAAATGTCAAAGGTTTGACGAATCTCTAACAAAGAAGTGTCTAACAAAGGTTCGTAATCAAAGAAGGGATAGTAGTTTCTTTCTCCACGGGTTTTAAACCACATGACAATGAGTTCTGGTAGCAGTCTTGGTATGACTAGCAAGATAGAACCATATAACCACAGCAACCCATGCTGCTTTACTAAATCTTTATACATGATAGCAATCGCAGGCTTGATTTTTGGATCTCTGATTGTACGTAAATAGTCGCTAAATTTATAGTCGCTTGTCCAAAAACAAAGTGGTAAGAGTTTGAGTTCGTCATACATATTGATGTCACAACCAAGAATGATGTGGGTGATATCGTGGGCTAGTAGAATTTTGGCAAATTCTGGAGGTAGGTCTTTGGGATTGGTGATATTTGGGTTGTGTGTATAGTATTCTTCTAGTCCTTGTCGTAGGGTTTGGGTGCTATTTTTGTTGGTGTAGTGAGGACGCATGGTGTTTTCGATACGATGTAGTTTCGTAATTTATGATAGCATTTGTAGCTATCCTCAAGAAATTTGTAAAATAACGAAACTACAGAAACCCGGTATCTCAAAGATACCGGGTTTATCGCCTTTTACGAAGGATGCGCGGATTGCATATGAGTGATACTAGGAAAAAGTCATCGGGAAGACCCCGCAGTACACAATCTCATCAAGCTATTCTGCAAGCAACGCTGGAATTGCTAGCAGAGGTGGGTTTTGATGGAATGAGTATGGATGCGATCGCAAACCGTGCTGGGGTTGGTAAGACAACTATATATAGACGCTATTCTAGTAAAGAGGAATTAGTGGCGGATGCGATCGAGAGTGTGAGGGAGGAGATTGTCATTCCTGACACGGGAAATCTTTGGGGTGATATTGATGTGTTGATTGAGAATGCTGCTCGTATTACGCTCAATCCTTTGGGGCGGCAGACGGTTGCTATGATTATTAGTAGTGCATCGAATAATTCTCAGTTTGCTCAGATATACTGGAAGAAATATTTACAACCTAGACGACAGGCTTTTAGGGTTGTGGTGGAACGGGCAAAAGTGAGAAATGAGATTCCGGTGGATTTGGATTCGGGTTTGGTTTTTGATGTGATGAGTGGGATTATGCTTTATGGGTTAATTTTTCCATCGGAAACGGAATCGTGGGAGGGGTACGTTCGTCGGGCTTTGGGTTTGTTTTTGAGGAAATGAAGGTTATACCCACACCAAGCAAACAGAAAGGAATTAACACTCCAACCAGTTTTTTGAATCGCATACTTTGTGCCCCGGTTTTTTGTCAAAAACATTACAAATGATGACTTTAAACAGGTAAAAGTTTAACGGTGTGGGATTAAGAGGCAATTAAGAAGATATTGTGAAATTAGTAAATTTAGTTGATGTCAAATCTCTACAACAATTCAAAGCGTGCTTGGAAAAAACGGAGATATTTTGGCTCGTAAATCATCTTAAGTCCACGCAGGTTTTTGCGGTTGAAGTAGACATCTTCAACGGCTTCTGCTGTTAGATCCATGTGAGCTTGAGTGTATACGCGACGTGGAATGGTTAAACGCACAAGTTCTAAGTTTGGGTAATAATGGTCTCCAGTATCTTTGTTGCGTCCGGCTGACACGATACCCCGTTCCATTGCACGAATGCCTGCTTCGAGGTAAAGTTCCGCTGCTAAACGTTGTGCAGGAAATTCGTCTTGGGGAATGTGTGGTAAGAACGCTTTGGCATTTAAATAGACAGCATGACCACCAATCGGAACGACAATAGGAATATCCCAATCTAGCAGTTTTTTTCCAAGATATTCCACTTGTCCTATACGGGCGCGTATATGGTCATTTTGGACTGATTCTTCTATACCTCTTGCCATTGCTTCCATGTCTCGTCCAGCCATACCACCATAAGTATGCAATCCTTCATAGATAACTATCAGGTTACGTGCTTCTTCGTATAAATCAGCATCGTTGAGAGCTAGCCACCCACCTATGTTGACAAGTGCATCTTTCTTGCCACTCATGGTACAGCCATCGGTGTAGGAACAAAATTCACGTAGGATGGCTGCAATGGTTTGGTTGTGATATTTTTCTTCTCTTTGTTGGATGAAGTAGGCGTTTTCTACGGCACGGGTTGCATCTAGAATGATTCGTATACCGTAGCTTTGGGCTATCTGGTATACCTCACGCAGGTTTGCCATTGAAATAGGCTGTCCACCTGCCATATTGACTGTTCCGGCAACGCAGATATAAGAAATGCGGTCTGTACCTACTTGCTTAATGAGGTCTGTGAGTTTTCGTTGGTCTATGTTGCCTTTGAAGGGGTGTAGGGATGTAGGGTCGTGGGCTTCATCGATAATCACATCTACAAATGTCCCACCTGCTAACTCCTGATGCAGTCGTGTGGTAGTGAAGTACATATTACCTGGTATAAAATCACCGGGTTTGATGAGAATTTGGGAAATAATGTTTTCTGCACCTCGTCCTTGGTGGGTAGGTATGATATGGCGATAACCGTAATATTGCTGGACTTTTTCTTCTAGATTGTAAAAGTTTTTGCTACCTGCGTAGGCTTCATCCCCTAGCATCATTCCCGACCATTGGTAATCACTCATCGCTGAGGTACCGCTGTCAGTCAATAAGTCTATATAGACATCTTCAGAACGCAGTAGAAAGGTATTATACCCTGCTTCTACGATCGCCCTTTCGCGATCGCTGCGGGTGGTCATTTTCAATGGTTCAACGACTTTGATTTTATACGGTTCTGCCCAAGAACGACGTCGGCGTGGGCGTGTATACATATTATCACTCATGGGTCCATGACTCCTCTATCCAGTACTTGTTCATTCCATTTTGGTGCCTAAAACTTGAAGTGGCACAGGATTGTTACAATTTCGACATCAAAATGGGTGTTGCAGCACGTCATCCAGAAACTGTGGATACTTGAATGATTTACTGTTGACTGAATTTTGATTGTTATTCATCGTCTAACAAACTCATTAATGCTTGAAATTCGAGGTCTTGCAAGTCTGACGATTGACTTTGCATCTCGGAGAATTGGCTTTCTAGCTCTGAAGATGAACTGTGTAAATTTGAGAATTGGTTATGTAACTCTGCCAATTGATTTTGCAAACTTTCAGTAATATATGGCATATTGCATTCTCGCGCAATTTCAAGCTGACTTTCTTTGACTTTGATTTGTCGAAGTAGATTGTTGTCAGTGCTTGTTGAATAGTCCTCTTGAGTAATCATAGTTAAACCTCTATTGTCAAGTGTTGTAAAAAAAATATATGGAGGTGAAATTTTTTGATTATTTTGTATATTATCTTGCAATGATAGCATCTGAGTGTAAGAGTTCAGGTATTATAGGACTCCTATTTGATTTTTGAACAAAATTAGGTACACCTGAATCTTCTGGTATCCTTTTGCCTGTTGCCTGTTGCCTATTGCCTACCTACACAAGTTATTTCACCAATTTAGCGTGTTTGATGGTGATGCTACCTGCACCTGTAAGGCGGTCGAATTGCATGGAGACTTTGCCAGTATTGCGGATACTTTCATTAAGCGATCGCGTATAAACTTCCGTAATTGACAGTTAGATAATATACTTTAATTCAGGTCTTAAGGAAATCAGTGAATTTTTGGTGAGGATAGTAATAAAGAAAATAGAGGGTTAGACAACACGGAATCATAAATGCGGTCATTGCAAGAAAAAATTTTTCTGAGCTAAATTTTTGAATGTGACACTTATTAATTTCTTGTTTTTTAATTAATTATTTATTAACCAAAAATTAAATATTAAATTTTGACTTTTGACTTCCAAGGCAGCGGTACTAGAGCGCCGATACAGTATTCACTCGTGGGGCTTAAAAACCCGGTTTCTCTCGTTGAACTGATTTTCCGTTGAGCAAAGTCGAAGAAACCAGGTTTTTAGGATTTTTGTATCGGTGCTCTAGCCATTAGTTCGGCTCAAAACTGTACTTTAGGCTAGGTCGTTCCATTGCAATCTAAAGTATATTAGAAAACATTGCCATAATTCTTTCCTTTTTCTTTAAAAAGAGACAGAAGCGACATTTAATCTGTTAACAGCGAGTAGCTATCAGGTATAAAAATATGGAACAATTACAGATACCTGTTTACAACCCAGTGGAAGATGCCGTCAAGGTTGAACGGGCAAAGTCAGAAGCAGATTTGAAGACAGTGAGAATTGGACCTAATCCAAATATTCTTGCAGAAAAGCTTCTTTTCCAGAATCCAACGAGAGAAAGCCTTCAGAAGCAATTAGAGGTTCGGCGCAAAACAATCAAAGAAGCAGAAGAGGCGGACGATCATATCAAGCTTTATACACAAAAACGTTTTATTGCCTTAATCTACACAAGTGCCAGTATTAACAATATAGATATGGAGTGTTAAAAGGGTTGATAGCGCAACGAGAAATAAAGACCGTTATCTTGTAGTGAGTCTCCTTCATCTTCCACTGCTACCAGGGGAATACCGTAATCTAGGCGTATATCTAAACCACGGAAAACTTGCCATTGCACTCCTAACCCTACACCAGCAATAAAGTTGGATTCGGGGTTAGCACCTTGATTATTCCAGCCATAACCCATCTCAAAAAATGGGTTGAGTTGTAATGTTCTAGGGTTTTGTGTAAGTGGAATGCGGAGTTCTACCGCACCTAAAATACCGTTGTCGGACACCAGTTGGTTTTGTCGGTATCCCCTGACGGTATCTACGCCACCAATGCTGAAGCGTTCTAATGAGAGAAGAGAATCTGGGGTTAATTGGGCGTTGATACTGGTAAGAAGTATGGTTCTGGGAGAAACTTGTTGTACCCATTGGAATTGTCCTAGCCAGGAGAAGAATCTTCCATCGGTTCCTATGTCGTTGATAGTTGCGTCAAAGGCATCAATACCAAAACTAAATTGCGATCGCGCTGCTAAAACTCTTGTTGCGTTTCGGTTTACCCAGTCTTGGGAAAAGCGAATGACTGTGACTCTAGATTTACCATTTTCTGGACCTTCAGAAAAGGAGAAGGGGATATCGTCTAGTATGTAAGTCTGGCTGCGGCGCAAGTCTAAGGCTAAACTTAGGGCAAACTCGGTGTTGGGTTTTCGGATTATGGGTTGGCGAAACCCAAAAGAGAAAGTTTCTGAGTTGCTACGTATACCTAAATCATCAAAGTCATCTTCTATAATCTCGCTATCATTTTTACTGTAACGGAAGTTCAAAGTGCCATTACGGGCATTTACGGGTAAGTTATAACTTATATTGTATATATCTAATCCTTCTGTAATTCCGTATTCTGCGAATAAGCGATCGCCAATACCCAAGAAGTTATCGTGACTGACAAATACGCCACCTTGAATGGAACCAATACTGGGAGATTGGTTATTAGCAATGAAGAGACCCGCATGAAATGCTCGTGCTTCTTTTAGCTGTACTTGTAAGATATTGAGACCAGGGGCGCTACCTGCAGTTAACTCTGCATTCACCTGTTTTAAAAGTGGGTCGAGTTGTAAGAGTTGTAAGGCTTCCTCTAATCTTCGGCGGTTTAAAGGGGGTTTGGTTGCGATCCTAAGACGGTTTCGGACATAACTTTCTTCTAACCAACGCAGCCCGTTAATATTTATACCCTCTAATCGTCCCTCAACCACTTGAATTTGTACAATCCCACTTTCTAGAAGCTGGTTATTACGCAAAAATGCACCAGAAGTTTCATAACCGTTTTCGATATAAAGCTGAGTAATTTGAGTGCGGAGGTTAATGAGGTCTTCAAAAGAGAGAGGTCTATTTTCATATTGCTGAACCAGCGCATTAATCTCATCTTTAAGAACAGTATTACCAATAACTTCAATTTTTTTAACATTAAAGCGTAGATTGCTAGGAGGTGGTTCCTGAGGTTGGGGTGTTGCGGGAGTTTGCAGGGATGGATCGGGAAGAGGAGAGGGAACTTCTGGTGTAGGTAAAGGAGTTTCACTAGGTTTAGGAATGGTTTCTTCAACACGTTCTGGAACGCTAGGAGGAATATTAACTCCGGGAGGTGGAGTTGATTGGGCGAAGGCTTTAAATGTGAGTCCGGTGATGGAGATGATAGTTAAGGTAGAAAATATAACCCTGATTCTGACTTGTTGCATTCCCTTAAAATCTTCTATATGTAGTATTACTGAGCATAAAATACTCTCTACCATAAATTGTGACTATTGATCTACGTTACTGTTTTACTTTGACTACGGGATAGTCTGGGAATCGAAGAACACTATGGACAAAGTAGCAAACTATCGAGAACACATCCAAGCACTACTCACTCGTTATGCAAGTGAGTACCAACAGAGGACATTGTGCTGGGTCTACAACCTCCTTAAAACCTCTCAATAGGTTGGAAAAACAATGAATAATCAGAACTCATGTCTCGTTTGAGTAACCTTATCAAAAATCTGCAATCAACCTTGCCTTTCGCAATAAAAATTGCATTGGTGTTTCTTCTCTAGAAATAATATCAGCTTTAGCCTCCATTCCTGCTTGAATATTGCACTGTCTGTTACCATTTCCAAAGGAAAGACTTTCCGGTTGGATTGTAGCTTCAAAGTACCCAGTTGTTGTGGTTCTTGACTGAGGTGTTATACTACCTGTATCAGAACTTTGCGGTGTGATAACATCTGGAGAAACAGAACTAACAAAGCCTTTGAGAGTCCCATAATCGGGATAAGAACATGATTCAACTCGCAACTGCACTTTTTGACCCACAGCAACTTTTTGAATCTCAGCAGTAGGAACCATTGCTTTAACGACTAAAGGAGTGTTTTGTGGAATAATTTGGGCAATAGCTTCACCAGGACGCAGAACCTGACCGGAATTGCGTAGATTTAACTTGAGAATAATACCTTCGCTTGTTGCCCTAATGATACTTTTTTGCAATTGTGTTTCTACTTGTTTTAGCTCTTTTTGAGTTTGACGAAGTTGGTTTTCTGTTTCTACTCGCCGTTGAATTAAGGCTTGTTTTTCTTTTTTTAAAATAGCAATTGTCGCTTCTCCTTTGGCTTTTTCTTGAGCAATTCTTTGGAAAGCAATGTCAACGGTTGCATCACTAGGATTAATAGCAGTTTGAGCAGCTTTTTTTCTGGCGATCGCAATAGCGACTACCTTTTGCACAGATACAACTGCTGCTTTGGCTTGCTTAACAGCGAGTAATTTCTTATCAAGTTCTATAGAAGAAATTGCACCTTCCGATACTAGTATTTGATATCGCTTTTTTTCTACTTGAGCAAACTCTAAATCGGCACGAACTCTTTGCAAATCTGCTTGTTCTTTTTGTAATTGAGCTTCGGCGGCTAATAATTCAGTTTGTGTGATAATTTTCCTATCTTCATGTTCCCGTTGATTCCGTACTAAATCTGCTTTACCTGCTGCTATACCCCTAGTATTTGATTGTTCTTCTGCTACAATTTGGGTATTTAAAGCTTGTATTTGAGCATCTATTTGCACAATTTGCAAAATACTTTGTTGAAGACTAGATTGAAGCTGGCTTTTTTTAATTTGCTGTTGTGTGTCATCTAATTTAGCAATGGCTTGACCTTGCTTTACATTCTGATTTTCTTTGACAAAAATCTTTTGAACAGTGCCTTCAATTTCTGGTTGTACTATACGTAATTCTCCCGAAGGACGTATGGAAGCATTAGCTTTGACTGTAACGTTGTACTTAATAACCGAAGCCATCGTTACAGCGATTGCAATTGTTCCAGTAAGAACAAATCCAGTGAGAGAAATCCAGTGACTGGTAGAAGGAATAAATTCTTCACTGCTAACGGGACGAAGGAATTGTGTATTATCTTTGATGGTAGTATTTTGCTTATTATCTGTTTCTGAAAGAAATTGCTTTGTATCTGGAATGGTAACCATAATAATAATTTTGGATTTAGTTGTTATGGAATTAAGAAATTTAAGTGTTTACCATCAGTATTTCGTAATTCTTCTAGGGAACCTTGACATTGAACTTTGCCATTTTCTAGATATACAATCCAATCAGCGTGGTTAATGACTCTGGGACGATGGCTAATTAAAATTGTGCTTTTTCCTTGACGGTGTTCTAGTAATCTATCTAAAATTTCTGTTTCGCTGACTGGATCGAGCCCTGCTGTTGATTCGTCTAAAATTAAGATTGGTGGATCGTTAATAATCGCTCTTGCTATTGCTAATCTTTGTCGTTGTCCACCAGAAATATTTGCACCAAATTCACCTAATATTGTTTGATATTTATCTGGAAGTTTACTAATAAATTCATCGGCTTCGGCTATTTGACAAGCTGTAACGATTTGCTCGAAGGAAGCTTGAGGATTTCCTAAACGGAAGTTTTCTATAATTGAACGACTCCAAAAATGAGCTTCTTGAGGAACTAGCACGACTTGTTGACGCAAACAATCTAAGGATATGTCTTGTATATTATAGAGTCCAATACGGATATTTCCCGCTTGAGGTGCGTACAGTCCTGCAAGTAGTTTGACAAAAGTGCTTTTACCACAACCAGAGTTACCAATGAGAGCAATGACTTGTCCTCCTGGTATTGTTAAGGAAAAATCTTCTAATAATTCAATGCGACCGGGATAATGAAATTTGAGATGACTACATATAATGTCTGCATGAGGAGGAATGTTGACTGAAGCTTTGTGGCGATCGCCTTGATTTTCTGGAGTGGCGTCAATAACTTCTGTTAATCTTTGAGTAGCTGTTTTTACACGGGTGAATTCATCTACAAACTTGACAACAGTGCTAATGAGTGCTAAAAAATTGTCATTCATAGCTTTGAAAGCTAGCAGTTGACCAATGCTGAGATTTTCAGCAGGATTTGTCACTAACATTCCGCCAAACCACAACAGCGCAACACCACCAAGACTCGAAACGCAGCTAGAAAAACTAGTATTGATAATACCTATTTGAATTGTGTTTAAAGATAACTTTGCAAAACGGCTGTAGCGTCCTTGAAACTCTTCCCAAAATTGAGGAGCAGCATTGGTCGTTTTGAGAGCGATCGCTCCCTTAAAAGTTTCTACCAACACCCCTTGATTTTCTGTATCTGTGACTAATACACTACGTGTTTTTTGCTGAAGAGAAGGGAGAAAAATAATAGTTGAAAGCGTCATTATTATCGCGCAAAATACAGCTAATGCTGTTAACTTCCAGCTATAAAATGCCATAAAGCTGAAAGAGACAAGAGCAATAAAAACTTGACTGGGTAAACTAACCACCACCTGAGAAACTAACTGATTAATTTCTTGCACATCTTGGAGACGACTGGTGATTTCACCACTTCTTCTCGCCTCATAATAAGATAGTGGTAAGCGTAGAATTTGTCGTCCAAACTCCAGCACAAGTCCTAATTCCAAACGTTGAGCAAAGTTAGCAATTAAGTTTGACTGTACCAATTCCAAGACGCTACCCACAAGAGTCATCACTGTAACCACAAGCGCCACAGTAGTCAGTAACTTCATATCGCCCCGGACAAGTACATCATCTGTAAGAATCTGTATCAAAAACGGAAAAGCCAGAGAAAGCAGCCCTAAAACGCAATTCAGAATTAAAGCTTGAAACAGGACACCACGATATGTCCAAGCACGCTGTAAAAATTTACCAAATCCTTCAACCTTGTCCTCAGGTTGAGCAAAAAAGCGAACTGGATCTGGTTCTAATAGCAAAGTAACCCAATCAGACCAAGCTTCAGCCAAAGCACGTTTTGATAAGTAGCGAATCCCAACACCTGGGTCAGCAATGACACATTTTTTACCTTTTTTACCATAGAAAACAACCCAGTGATGACCTTTCCAGTGAATGATTGCTGGTAGGGGTGCTTCGTGAATTCGGTTGAGGATTTCTGGTGAAGCTTTGGCTGTGCGAGCGTTGAAACCGAGCGTTTCTGCACCCTGTTTTAAACCCAGTAATGTTGTTCCTGTTTGTCCAGTACCTATGAGTTCCCGAATATGATTGATAGTGAAATTGCGTCCGTAATATTTAGCAATCGAAGCGAGACAAGCAGCACCGCAATCTTCTTCACTATGTTGTAAAACACTGGCGTATTTCATATCGTTTTGGGGTAACTAGGAAGTAGATTGAGTTAAGTAACTCAATATTGAAGTACTCAACCCAATCCACACATTGACTTTATTGATTCAGCAAATGTATATCTTCAAGACAAGCGCCTTAACGCCAACGCAACACCAACACCAACTTCATTCGATATCTACGTAATTTAGGGTCCCATACAACTCTAGGTTCGTAGGTAGGGTAACTACCGTAACCACCATTCAAAGCGGTAGCTTCTTGAGCAGAAATGTCAGTAAATAAAGAACTTTGTTCAATGGTTTTCATGTCTTTCTCCATTAATCGCAGTGTTTAAAGAACGATTTGCAATACTTGTCGGTTAAGCCCTAAATTAAAATTTGGGCTAAAAGCTTAAACCCGTTAAAATGGTTTAAAAGTCATATTCAGTCAGATACATCTGACTTTAGCTAAAAGCCGCAAAATTTATTTCTTGACTCTTCCGCGAACAGTATTGAGCTTGTTTTTTGTAATTCATCGTTCTTTATAACTAATAGATTAAAGAAAACGACAGTTTTATTGTTTCATTTTTCTACAGGATTTAGGGAACATTTTTACCAAGAAAATGGCTGTTTTTTGTAAGTGATATTGCAGAAAAGTGTAATTTGCTTCTTTATATGAGAAACGCGGGGACTTCTGCGAAACCAGATTTCTGAGTCACCACAAAAAACCAAATTATGTAACGAAAAGTCAAACATTTATATTTGGCTTGTAGTAGTGCAAAGAGCGCATACACCACAACTACTAAATCGGTAACGATGATTTGCGCCCACCTACTTCCCAGACTATTTTAAATTTTTTAACGACACTTACGACTGAGAACGAGTTGACCGTTTGTGAGTTGATAAACTCCCTGTGGTTCAACGACGGGGTCACCGATTTTCCAAGGACGATGGGGAGTGGCTGAAGTGGTTATAGAGCGTACAGTTCCAGTCGTATAAGAGGAAAGGGGCGCATCCCCAGGACGTATCGGTAAACTACTAGAACCTGTTATAAAAAAAGTACCTTCTTGCTGACTAGTTTGAGCAATGCAACTATTAGCTAGGAGGGCGTTAGTATCAATTTGGGTATCCGGTAGTTCTGAAAGGCTATTTTGAATGAAAGTCGTATCTGGAACTCCGCTAATGCTTCCAGATACAGTTCCACTAGCGTTGACATCAACACGGTTGTTACCATCAAGGGCGTTGAGAGCTTCGGCGTTTGTGGTAGGCGGAGTAGGGTGGTAAAGAGGTGTGCTGAAGAAGCCTGCGGTGTTAAAAGTTATATCGCCTCCTTTACCGTCACCAGCAAAAGAGAGAATATCGCTGTCATCAAGAGCAATGATAGTGTTTGCTGAGAGGGTGATGTTACCACCGCCACCTGCGCCACTGAAGACGTTGGTCGTGATGTCGCTGTCACCAAACAGGCGGATATCTTTAGCAATGATGTTAATAGCACCACCGGAGGATTGCTGAGAAGTCGTTGAAATTTTACTGTTGTTAGCTTCAAGAGTATCACGGGCATTGATGAAAATATTGCCTCTTCCCTGCTGAGAACCCACTGCGGTTGCTGCGGTCAGGGTTGCTTGGTTATTTAGTAGGATAGAACCAGCTGTGATGTTGAGGTTACCAGGCGAACCGGAACCAGGTGGAAGCCTATTAGTAGTTTGAAAGTTGCTGACACCTACAGTCGCCCCATCTAGCAAGATGAGTCGATCAGTTTCAATCGTCAAGTCACCACCATCTCCGCTACCTCCTATTGCACTAGCAAATAAACCCCCATAAGGGAAACCATCTTCTGTGTACTTCCCACTCAGTTGAAGTAAATCAGCGGCTTTGACTATAAGACTACCTGCATTTCCGTCAGCAAAAGTGATAGCTTGTACTTCTCCCCCGCCTTCGACTAGCAACTGTTCGGTCATAATTGTCAGGTTTCCGGCATTTCCCTGTCCAAAACTATTGACTGATACTCTTGCATCATCTCTAACGCTCAACTTTCCAGTTTCAATCCTTAAATCTCCTCCGTTACCTGTAGCCTCTGTCTCAACTTGAGCAAATAAACTACTACGACTTCCCCCGTCTGGAGATATACCTACAACTTCTACTAAATCGCCAGCTTGGACAAGTATATTTCCTGCATTTCCCTTACCAAAGGTAGAAACTGAAACTTTTCCACCCTCTCTAATGCTTAATTGTCTGGTTTTAATGGTTAAGTTTCCACCATCGCCTGTAATCGCTTCTGGGGTGATGGGAGTTTCTGGTCTCGGAGGGTTGACTTCAGCACCTAAAAAACTGGGTTTGTCAAACCTACTTGATCCCACGACCTCGACAAAATCTCGGGCTGTAATTGATATATTACCACCATCCCCAACTCCTGAAGTATCTGCTGATACTTCAGCGCCTCCTCGAATACTTAATCTTTCAGTATCTATAATTAAATTGCCTCGTTCACTTGTTGGTAGTACCTGGCTACGTGGATCTTGCAATATACCAGCAAATATACCTGTAATAAATTTATTCTTAGCGTCAGGGGTGTTAAATACATCCACCTGAGAAGCTTGAATAAGTAATTTCCCAAAATTCCCAATCCTAAAAGTAGCTACCTGTACTTTGCTGCCGTTGCTTATGCTTAAACGTGGGGTTTCGACAAGTAAATCTCCTCCTTCTCCTTCTCCCGTTAAATCAACTTGGTTCTGGAAACCACCAGGACTAAAAGGGTCTCCTTCAGAAGTTAAAATTTCTCCACTCAGGTTTATAAAGTCAGAGGCACGAATTGTTAGAGTTCCTGCATTCCCCTTACCTCTGACGTTAATTGAGATGCTTGAGTTATCTAAACTTAACCTTTCGGTATTAACAGTCAAATCACCAGTATTTCCAACACCGCGAGTTTCGTTAGTAATGGTTGCTTCATCTGAAAGGGTCAAGTTGGGAGTATTTATAGTGAAATTACCTGCTTTGCCAGTTCCAAGATTGACTAGATTTGTTAGGAAGCTTTTACTTTTGACTTCTATAGAATTCTGCGCTTGCAACAATATATTTCCAGTATTTCCTTCTCCATCAACAACCGCTTGCACTTGACCATCATTTTGGATGCTTATTTGTTTGGCGTCAAGAACAATGTCTCCGCCAGTTCCCACAGCACCTTTATTTACTGAATTATAAATACCGCTATTGTTATCAATTGTGATTTGTTCTGTAGCAGTTAGTTTAATATCTCCCGCTTGACTGTCAACTGACCCAAAATCAGATCCCAATCCACCACAAGCAACGTCTGCTCCAATTCCAGCACAGATATCACTATCGTCTATAATATTCAACTTCTGAGCGTAGATTGTAACATCACTACCACTCCCAGTAACATCAATTTCAGATGAATTAAGGAGAGACACATCGGCTCTTTCAATACCCTCTGAAAAGTCCAAACTCAAATCACTGCCATTAATATTTAAATCTATCTTCCCTGATTCTCCCAATCCACCTATTTCAACCCGTCCTCCAGGTGCTCTTAACCTTCCACCATTGAGTACAATTTTCCCAGTTGAGCCTGCATTTGGGAAAGTATTACCTCCGATCAGCAATAAACTACGATTAGTCGGAACAGTTAAAGATGCTCTGCTTTCAATAGAATTGATTGGTTGAGCAGCAATTTGGTTGAATAAAAAAGAAGAAGGATTAACTGTTAGCAGTTGCGGAGGTTCGGGATTGGTAGCACTGAATAACCCTTGTTCTCCAAATTGAATAGCATTAGCAGTCGTCGTTACAAACGATCCACCAACATCTAGACGCGCATCTGAACCAAAAATAATACCATTTGGATTGATTAAAAATAAGTTGGCATTAGAAGGTTCGCTTGCGCTATCATTCAGCATACGAGTCCCCAAAATTCCTAGTATTTCAGAAGGATTTCCTCCTGTGACCCGTGCCAAAATATTTTGAATCTCTGCATTGGGACTGAAAAAATACGCTCCTCGTCCCGCACTGACATTGAATTCTCGAAAGCTGTGAAAAAGATTGGAATCGCGGACTGCTCCCCCGCTAATTCGATCAACAGCAAGACCATCTCCATCTAGAGGTATAACCTGCGATCGCTCCTCCCCCAAAGTATCATCAGGCACAATATTGCTTTGGGCAAGAGTGTAATTCTCAGAGAATACAAGCCCTTGTAAAATGCTTAGAGCCAAGACTTCTAAGAGTCTTAAGCGACAACTTTGAATCATACTTGTTTTATGAATCACAGTTCTTTTGTAATCATCAATACTTTATCTACCAGTTTTTGCAAGTTGCTTTAAACAGAACGACACTGTGTTAATGAAACATTTGGTTCCCATGACAGCTTCGATGAAATAACTTAAAATAAAATTCACACCTCATAACTCAAATCAGTTAAAGCTGACTGCATATAGATAACCCGTTTTAACGGGTTTAAGCTTTTAGCCCGAACTTTAGTTCAGGGCTTATATTAACGTGATTCTGCTCTAATAACATACCTAGAACACAAATTGTTACCATTAAGCTGGTACATTAGTTTTGCAGGGGATGTTCTTTATAGAACGAGAAAAACGCTGTTGAAGCTGTTCTATGTAAAATATTTCTTAACAATTTTTTTCTTCAATTGGTATTAAGTGAATAAAGAAACCCGTATCTGGGAGATACCAGGTTTCTGCGGCTATATTTGGAGAAAGGCTTGTTTATGTCGTCATTTGTCTATCAGAGCTACAGTAGCGCAGATCATGGAGAAATTCGCTACGAATTAATGCAAAGCTGTACTTGGTAACAATGGGGGTACCAAGATAAGACATTGTGTTGGGGCTACAACCTTCTCATAAGAGGCAGTACACGGATTGTGGTGTTGCCTAAAATACCTAACTACAAACTTGACTCTTAATATATTTGCCGCTAAATATTGCTTTATACCTTCCTTGAAGATTGGTATTATCTATTGCTGTACCAATAATATCAATTTCACCTGCTATGTCACGATAATCTCCAGTAGGAGAATAGAAATACCCAGACCCATTACGTGGAATCAAATAGCTAACACTTAAAATTTGAGCGCCGTTAATTATCTTACCAAGCTCTCCACCAGCACCTGGTAAAAAGCCAAGCCCACCAAGTCCGCCAGGGGAGTTACCAACTCCTGTTGCAACAAATACATTTGGTGATGGAAGTTGAAAACTTATTCCAGAATCTAGTGTAAACTGAACTACATTGGATACTAATACTCGTGCTAAATCCAACTTAGCTGATCTGATGCCTAGATTGTTGGCTCCCACCGAATTAGTCATTAGTTCAATTTGACCAACTTGGGCAGATGCATTAAGGTCTTGAGAGGTAGTCAAGAAAAAATCAATTTGGTTGGCCTTCGCCCCTGGGTCACGCCATATCGCATACTGATTGACCGAAAACGGTTGATTGCCATAGTTGCTGTTGACAGTGCCTTGAATATTTACGCTGTAGAAATAGCAGTTGGCTGCACTAGCTGTTGTGACTGAAACAATAGTGACTGTGCTTACAGTAGTAGATGCAATCAAAGTTTTTACAAAAAAAGATTTTAAGGATGTATTTCGCATATTCTTGAAACCTTTTGGAAATTTTAGGGGTTGTACTTGTTCTAGTACTCCAAGGCGTAAATTCGGTTAGGGTATAGATGACGAAATTAAGGGAAAGCTTTTGGCAGCATAACCCTATCTAAACTTACACCGCCGTCTACTAGGGCAGTTCCACAAGTAACATGAATTTTTGCTGATTAGTATATTAAAGAAAATGATGATTTGATTGTTTCATTTTTCTACAAGCTTTAATGAAGATTCTTACCAAAACAATTGCTGTTTTCTGTAAGTGATATTGCAGAAAAGTGTAATTTCAGTATATCACAAAGTTGCAGAATTAATTTCTAAAGATGTCTATTTTACATTTTGTTACATAGGTTTGTTTTTATTCTTGCAAAAACACTAAAAAACAGATATATGAAATAGGTATAGCCTTTCCAGTCTGCTGAGGTACAAATTTATCTGCGTCGAGGATGCGTCCATCTGCGGTTAATTCTTTCTTCAGAGCACCTCACCGACATAAGAATCGCTATAAGTTAATTTTTTATTGATCATATGTCTACAAAAATTTATATAAAAGCATGATGCAAAATAGACATCGTAAAGTCCGTAAGCGCTACTTCCTGAGAATTCTCTTCCTATGCAGTCTGATTTTTTGTGTATGGCTTAGTCATATTCCTTTTTCAACTGGACAAGTCGTGAACGCCCAAACCCCTGATGCGAGTAAACTAGTACAGCAAGGTGTTGAACGCTACCAAACCGGAGATTGGACAGGAGCTATTAAACTTTGGGAAACGGCTTTAAGTACTTACGAAAAAACTAAAAACCTACCAGACAAAGCGATAGTATGGGAAAATTTGGCAAGGACCTATCCAGAAATTGGTGAAATGCAACAATCTCTAACTCACTGGGATAAAGTCGTTGCTTACTACCGCCAAGTAGGAGATATAAAACAGCTAGGACGATCGCTCACAGAACAGGCGCAGGTATATAACAACATAGGACAACCCCAAAAAGCCATAGCTTTATTATGTAATTCCGATATAGACAACAATTGCACCAGTGGGAGTGCGTTGTTTATGGCTCGTACTGTTAAAGACGAAGAGGGCGAAGCAGCGGCTTTAGGAAGTTTGGGTGATACTTATCGACTTAGAGGAGATTACAAAGACGCAATTGAAAAGCTGAAATTGAGTCTAAAATTAGCTCAAAAGTTGCGAAAACCAGCTTATCTTGTCTCAGCCACCAATAGTTTGGGTAATGCTCACAATAGCCTTGCTCTGTTTAATTATCGTCGTGTAGATTTGGCTTCCGAAAGTGGAGATACAGCTAATGCTCCAGCAAAATTCCGAGAGATTGCGAAAAAAGAAGATGCTAACGCACTGTCTTATTTTCAACAGAGTCTGGAGTTAGCCAGAAATAATAAAGATGTCCGGGGTGAAATGCAAGTCTTGCGAAGTCTCATTCCTGTATACTATCGTACCAATAACATCACCTCTGCCACTACTACTTTACAACAATCAATCAATTTATTAGAGCGCCTGCCAAGCGATCGCACGCGAGTTTATGCCACAATTGACTTAGTGCGTTTGCTCCCTGGTGTCACGCAGGATGGGACGACCAATTTTAGTTGTATCAATAAAAACTATCCGGCTTTGGCAGAATCTCTTCTTAATCAAGCCGTAAATATTGCCGAAAATATCAAAGATTTCCGTGCTAAGTCCTTTGCTCAAGGACAACTAGGACATCTTTATGAATGTCGCAAACAATACGCAAAGGCACTGGAAATTACAGAACAAGCGAGATGGTCTGCAGAACAAGGTTTGAAAGCAAGAGATAGCCTGTATTTGTGGGAGTGGCAAACAGGACGTATCTTAAAAGCAGTAGGGAAAAAGACTGAAGCTATTTCCGCTTATGAACGGGCGATAGACACTTTGGATAGTATTCGTCAAAACATTTTAACAGCAGATCGAGATGTCCAGTTTGATTTTCGAGACACTATTGAACCAATATACAGGAATTTAGTGGAACTGAGGCTAAGTCTCGAACCACCTGAGAAAGTCGCAAACAAATCAATGCCATCCAAAAAAAATGGTGATAAGAATGACAATTTTGGTTCCGTATTAAAGACAATTGACTCTTTAAAATTAGCAGAATTACAGAACTTTTTTGGAAATGAATGTATAATTAATGCATTAAGAGAACTAGAGGTTGTCTCAGTAGCTGACCAAACAACGGCTGTTTTTAGCACTGTTATTTTGGAGGATAAAACTGCCGTCATTCTGAGTCTTCCAAAGGGAAAAAAATACAATTGGTATAATACTTCCAGAGAAAACCTAGTTGCAGAAATTAATGAATTTCGTCGAGGGCTGCAAAGATTTCGTAAGAATTACAACACAGAACCAGGTAAACATATTTATGATTGGATGATTGCGCCTTTTGCTGAAGACCTCAATTCATCTGGGATTAAAACCTTGGTCTTTATCCATGATGGTATCCTGCGAAGTGTCCCAATGGCAGCACTTTATGACAGCAAAGGCAAAAAATTCTTGATTGAGGAGTATGCGATCGCCACAACTCCCAGTTTAAGTCTGACCGATCCCAAACCTATGAATCGTAAAAATTTACGCGTACTGGCTTTAGGTTTGAGCGAACCATCTGTGGTTGATGGTGTACCCTTCCCCCCATTAAACTATGTTGAACAAGAAATCGCTGGAGTTCAACAGCAAATACCAGGGAAAAAGTTAAGTAACGATGAGTTTACAAGCGATCGCCTCAAACAAGAACTCAGCCAAGAAGTTTACCCTATCATCCACCTTGCCACTCACGGTAAATTTGGTACTGACCCAGAAGATACATTTATCGTCATGGGGAATAAAAACGACAAAGGTGAAAATCAAACACTAACCTTTTACGAATTGGATCGACTGATTCGCAGCGTCACCCGCAATACAGAACCAATGGAACTGCTCACCTTAACCGCTTGTGAAACAGCCGTAGGAAATGACCGTTCCGCTTTAGGATTGGCGGGGATTGCTATACAAGCAGGTGCAAAAAGCGCCTTAGCTTCACTGTGGGCGATTAATGATGCTGCAACTGCCCAATTTGCTACTGATTTTTATACTAAGTTGTTATCTGACTCTAGTATGAGTAAGGCAGAGGTTTTACAAGCCGTGCAACTAGAATTTATTCATGGAAAAGCATTAGAAGGTAGACAATACACTCACCCCGCCTATTGGTCCCCTTTTGTGTTGATTGGTAATTGGTTGTAGGTTTTTTCTTATCAAGTAATTCGTTTGTAGTTGCGCTGTCTTCGCACGCATCAATACAGTTCAATTAAATAACCTCAAGAAACCGGGTTTGGAGCACTCCACGCGACTCTTAACTGAACCGTATTGGCGTATGCGCTGAAGCGCAACTACGAACAAATAAGTTACTGTTCAAGATTTACAATTTCTTGGAGTTGTGATGCTTTTGTCTGTAAATGCTCTTTCATCTGTCCTTGTGCTGTGTTAGCAGCTTCTGTTTCTAACTGACTTAGTTTTGTCAGCATTTTTAATCTGAATGCTTTACTATTGGGGTCTTTGAGTGCTTCAGCCATAGCATCATACCAAAATCCAGCATCAGCGTATATTTGGGCTCGTTTGATGTGGTCTGTTGTTTTAGTAAGTGTATTTGCTAGGTCTGCAGGTATTTTTACTACCTCTATGACTGTTTCTGCAACTAAGTCCTTGGCAGGGTTATTGAGGTCGCATAGAAGGGCAATTTGCCACAGATATTTATTTCCTGCAGTGAGGGTTATTTTTTCTTTGGAAAGAGAAATCGTCATGATTCCTGGTGTACTTTGTAACTCAATACTTTGAATCTCCTTACCCCTACCGCTTTCACCATACTCATAAAGAGTAAACTCCATGTTATACGGTTTGGTCTCTGGTACAAACCAAGCAAATGTTGGTTGTTGTGAAACTGTTCTTCCAATGTGTCCGGTAGGTGCAAGTGCGGTGAGACTTGTGGGTGCTTTGGCGGAACATCCGTTCGTTCTTGTGCTGTTTGAACCAACGGGTTCTTTGGGTCGAGAAGGATTTTTGGGTGGATTGTAGGCTAGTGCTACAGTTGTTAGTTCTAATGTTAAAAGACAACTGAGTAACGGTTTGTTAATTAGGTTTTTTGGTAGAAACACGATTTTTTTATTTGTAGCTACTGGTTTAATGTTACTTCCTGAATTACTCCCTTCTCGCGCTTAAGATTACCGATCTGCTTTTCCTGTTTCTTAGCGCTCTTTGCGTCTTTGCGGTTCATTTAAATAGGTAATCTTCGGGCGGAAAGGGAGTAACCGCTCCAGGCGCAGAGGACACAGAGATAAGAGTTAAAGTAATAGATATTGGGAGTAGTTCTTAGCTGAAGTGCTGAAGTGCTGATGGCTTAAAAAAATCTCTGTGTTGCTGACCAAGTGAGTTCACACACGGTTCCTTTGGGTGAGTTAGAAAATCGTTGAAATTTACCTCTTAATTGTCTCGCCAAATTACGTGCTTGCTTGGTTCCGAATCCTTGATGAGAGGGGTATGAATTTATTCCTAAGCCGTTATCTGCTACCCGAATTATGTTATTATTATCGGTCTGGGTGCAAATTACGTCCAGTCGAGTTGTACCTAACGCATATTTTCCAACATTACACAATGCTTCTTCAAGGAAGCGACACAGCCCTCGCTTTTGTTCAAGGCTCAGGTTTTGCTCATTTAATGGCTCGAATTTGACTATTTTAATTTTGATGTTTTTGAAGATAGATAAATCTCTATCTAAGACATTGCTATAAACTTCATGCAGGATTTCATGTATTGGCTGTCGCAAATCTACCTTTTGGTCTTGTCTAAAATAAAAACTTGAGATGTCTATTAATGCTTCTTGGCGCACTAGGTGATAAATATCTCGAAGTTCTTGATTGAGTTGTCTCAAATTGGATACAAATTCTTGGGCTTGCACTTCCTCATCTCCTTCCACGTTTCTGAGAATTCTACCAAGAGTCTGTAACGGACCATTATGGATTGTATCAAAAGTTTGATCGATGATTAACTGGCGGTCTTGAATCCGCGATCGCAAAGCTTCTTCATACTGGTAGAAGGCTGCGAGTATCACACTATTAAACACCAAAATCAGAATCGGCGGCACAAGTGGAACCCACCAACCGACAATTAGCAAACCATAACATAATCCAATTAGACTAAGACTTGTAAAGATAACGCTGATCAGCAGCTTTAACGGAGAACGGATTGTGCGTCCTAACACAATACCTGCAATACCCCAAGCCACAATCCAGAGATATTCCCAACCTTCTCCCCAAACTTTTATGAAAGGTCGTCCATCCTCTACTGCACTGATAATTTGACTGACAACATGGGCTTGTACCTCAACCCCATAAATTAAGCCTGGGTTTCTGCTTTTTATAGCGGATGAATTCGTAAAATCTTTAGCACTGGGGCTGGTTATACCTATCAATACAACATTACCACGAATTCTATCCGTTGCAACCTTTTTATTTTGGATTTCTTCTAGCGAAACTATATCAAAGGGTTGTGGATGGCTGCGAAAATTAATTAATATCTGTGTACCACTTGCATTTGTAGAAACATAGCTGCCAGAATTAGGCAGAAAACGTACAAGTTTGGTAGAACCAAATCTCATACCATAGTCATCGTTATCAACGTTTTGTAGAAAAATACCTTTTGCTTCCAAATAGGTTTGTGCTAATTTTAGTGGTAGTGAAAGCCTCCATTTATCTTGTAAATCTGAGGTACCCAGTAAACTTCGTCGTTGTTTTCCATCTGCGTCAATGAGAGCATCTGCAAAACCTACCTGGTTTTCTGGTAAAGTTGGAGGTGGATTTACACTCTTGCCGCTTACATCAGGTAAAACTTGTTCCACGGCAATTAAGTTTTTCATTTCTTTAAAAGCACTCTTTAACTTAGTATGACCTGGTTCTACGGGTAAATCTCTATAAATATCTAATCCAATGACTGCAGGTTGATGAGTTTGTAATTCTTTGAGTAGGGATGCAATGTTTAGGTCAGGAATGGGATAGCTTTTTATCCTGCGGATATCGTCTTCGTTAATACCGACAATCAAGATTCTTTTCTCAGTAGTTTCTTCTGGACGCAAGCGCATGAATGTATCAAATGCTATCCATTCTAAGGATTGAAATGAACCTATTAAACGAGCTATTAATACAACACTTATTGTGGCTATTGCAGGGAGTAAACTGATACGCTGGTTATCAAGTTCTGATTGGATTCTTGTCCGTAAATTGGTTAGCATAGTATATTGATTCTAAATGAACCGCAATAATAAGCTGAAAGCTGAAAGTTGAACGCTGAAAGCTGACGGCTAAAAGCTTCTAGTGCAGGCTGGCAAAAATAACTGACCAGCTGACAAGCTAGAGTAGCGCTG
>JAWQFQ010000047.1:13769-47698 GCA_035967975.1 Scytonema sp. PMC 1070.18 | reverse complement strand
CCCTACACCCCCATACCCCTACACCCCTACCTTGCTATGTCACAATGAAAAAAACATCAATTACCTGGTTTGCTATGGCAGAAGAAACCAATCACAATCAAGCTGGGGAAGTTGCTCCCAGCACTGTTGACAAGCAAGCTCCCAGTGTCGCTGAACAGAACGCTCCCACTACAGATTCACCCGAAGCGACAAACATCCCGACTGCCAACACGCCAGACCCCGAAACGGCGAATCCAGAAGCTAACCCAAATGCTGCAACAACAACTACTGCAGCATCTAAGAAAGAAAAGCCAGCAGCTAAAGCCGCAGCCGGAGGGGATAAACCCGCAGCTAAAGCTGGGGGAAAAAAAGAGAAACCACCAGCTGTTGAGGATAAGCCATTTGTAGAGTTTATGCAGCAGGATTACTTGCCCGCTTTGCAAAAGGCGATCGCTCAAGAAGGGGTTCAAGATTTAAACTTGACGTTTAGCAAGCAAAAGATTCCGATGATTGGGTTTGAGAAAGCTGATGAATGTTGGCAAGTCGTTGGTAGTTGGCAAAACGGGCTGCGTCAGTTTAACCTCTATTTTCCTGAAGAAGATATTAGTGGAAAGAAGGGTTTTTCCTGCAATGAAGGAAAAAAGCCCAGCACATTTGAATCATTCTTAATTGACGAGCGCAAAATCACCCTTGACCTTATGGTATATGGGGTATTGCAGCGCTTGAATGGTCAAAAGTGGCTCTTGAGAAACTAACCTAATTCATGAAAGTGGTAGGTAACGGCTCCAGTTTCTGGGTCGTTATCTATCCTCACGTAACCCGATTTCATCATTTCTTTCAAAGAATTTTCCACTTCCGAAAAATTAGCTCCAGTTTCAATCACAGCTTTAGTCACTGTCAGTTTACCGCCACTTTTTTCTGCCGCTTTGAGCAACTGCATCATCAGTTTTTCGCGAGGTGATTGATAAACCTGGGATGCGACGACTGTTTCGCTCATCGGTACACCTAAAGGTGATACACCAGCTTTGAGTTTAAGCCTCATGTCATGCTCGTCAACCATGTTAGGGATAAGAAACAAGTCCACAAACTGCCCTACCCCAAACACACCATAAGTACACAACCATAATAAACCTGTCCCAATTTTACCGTTATATAGACGATGCAGCCCACCCAAACCTACAAACCATGCTGCGTTTAAGATGTAAGAGACGAAAAGACGGTCTTGATGGTCTTTATTAGTGTTATTCGGATTTATGTTGTTTCCTGCCTTCATCGCTTTTCCAACCCTTCAAGTTTGCTCTTAAATTACTTAGATAATTTTTCTACTCTGTTGTTTTGCCATCGGGATGAGTATCTGGAGTTCTCAGAGTTGCCCGACTACCGCATATACAATCAAATCGTCTTTCATCTTAAAATAACCAAAAACTAGAAAAAATACTGGTATATATGTTACATAAATTACAATTAAGTTGTGAACTATCCTATTTATAGTTTACAATCTGCTATTACTACTCTACTTCATCCAGTAGATTCACCGAGTCGGGTCAGCCCCTTTGGGGAAGTCAAAAGTCAAAAGTAAGAACCCCTACACCTCTACACCCTTAACTACACGCTCAAAGAACAAATTTCCAAAAATTGACCGCTTGTTGCAACTCTTAACGTTTCCCGTAACTGTTCTTACCTAACACCTTGGTAGACTGAACTATATAAACAAAATCACGTAGTCTGTTGGGGTTTGCGAAGCCATGACTAATGGCTGTTCGCAAGCACTCAGGATAATAAGGCAAAAGAGCAATCAACACATGGTAGATTCCCTAAAAAAACCAGGCTTTGAAGAAATGCGACCTGGGATTAAAGTCCCAGCCAAAGAAACCTTACTGACACCCCGATTCTACACAACTGACTTTGATGAAATGGCGCGGATGGATATCTCCGTCAATGAAGACGAGTTAAAAGCCATCCTGGAAGAGTTTCGCTGTGACTACAACCGCCATCACTTTGTTCGGGATGCTGAGTTTGAACAATCCTGGGATCATATTGACGGGGAAACTCGCAGGTTGTTCGTAGAATTTCTGGAACGTTCTTGTACAGCGGAATTTTCGGGCTTTTTACTCTACAAAGAGCTCGGTCGTCGCTTAAAGGACAAAAGCCCTGTTTTGGCAGAATGTTTTACCCTAATGTCACGGGATGAAGCACGCCATGCTGGTTTCCTGAATAAAGCGATGTCAGACTTCAATTTGTCCCTGGATTTAGGGTTTTTAACTAAAAGTCGCGACTATACCTTCTTTAAGCCAAAATTTATCTTTTACGCTACTTATCTTTCCGAAAAAATTGGTTACTGGCGGTACATTACAATTTACCGTCATTTGGAAGCACATCCAGAAGACAGGATTTATCCTATTTTCCGATGGTTTGAGAACTGGTGTCAGGACGAAAACCGCCACGGAGATTTCTTTGATGCCATCATGAAATCTCAACCGCAAATGCTAAATGATTGGAAAGCACGCTTGTGGTCTCGCTTCTTCCTATTGTCTGTATTTGCTACAATGTACCTGAATGACGTCCAGCGCAAGGACTTCTATGCGTCAATTGGTTTGGATGCTAGAGAATATGATACCTATGTCATCAAAAAGACCAATGAAACAGCAGGAAGGGTCTTCCCTATCATTCTGAATGTCGATACTCCAGAGTTCTATGAACGGTTGGAAATTTGTGTCAAGAATAATGAGAAGTTGACGGCGATCGCCAACTCGAACACTCCTAAATTCCTGCAATTCTTCCAAAAACTGCCCTATTACATCTCCAATGGTTGGCAGATATTACGGTTGTACTTGATTAAACCAATTAATCCTACAGCAACTCAAGGTGTTGTGCATTAATAGATAGCTTTTCAAACTTAGGCTAGAGTAGGGTGGGCATCATCGCCCACCTTTTTTCATTAACGCCAACTTCTATAAAATCTAGGGAAAAAATAAGAATCAATGTCTCCTCCGTAAAATTGCAGTCTCCCATATCCGAGAAATTGACCGTGGGGCTGTTCTCCAGAGGGAAACGCCGTGACTCCAAAAAGATAAACCCCAGGAACAGAGGGATTTTGTTTCGGCTGTAAACCAATTGTGACAGTTTGACCAGGTCGTAAAGGTGGTTCAAAAGTAATTGATACAGCGTTGGTTTCGCGATCGCGTGTCACATCTTGAATTTTTAATTTTTGACCTCTATCAGAAGGAGTTCCTTCAAAAGCAAAGCTGTCTTCTAAGTCAAAGCGGACGTGAACAATTGCGTCACGCTGATTAATTGTAATTTTTTGCAGGGGTTCTCCCGCGTTTTCCGGTATATTAATAGTGAAGTAGTACTTTGCACCCCACATATTCACACCATTATAAGTTGTCTTTGCCCCTAGTAGATACGGAGGCTGAGTAAAATAAACTTTGCCATCTCGCAGTTGAACTGCTTGACTTAAGTTAATACTAGAGGTCGCAAGTGTCACCCCAAGAGCAATTGTCGTACTAAGTATATACGGAACGCGCATTGCTGTATTTTATCGAGCTTTTACCAATCATTCTAGCTTTAAGTAAAAAGCCCCCAGAAACCCGGTATCTCCGAGATACCGGGTTTCTTGTTTCTCATAAATGATTTAAAAACACTATATATCTTAATATTTTGTAAATATTATTAACAGTAACAAAATAGGTCAAAAATAGTTAAAATTACTTTGCATAATGGAAACTAATTGTAAAAAATAATTGATACTCTTTGTCACTCTAATTTGTTACTTTAGAGACAGGATATCAAAGCAGTTAGCGATCGGCAATAAAAATGTCCTCTATCGCGGTCTAACCGTTAAGTCACTGAGGACGCTGAAAAAGCTGATAGCCAATTGCTAAGAATCTCTTAGAACATATGCAATTTTCCTATGAATACCATTTCTAACGTCGAACTCAAGCGACCCATTTGGCAATCTGTTGCCATCTTAACTTTGGGCTTTTGGCTAAGTGCTAGCCTAATTTTAGACTGGGTAATTATGCCGGGTCTTTACTTCTCCGGTATGATGACTCAATCCACTTTTGCATCAGCAGGCTACGTCCTTTTCTGGAATTTTAATCGCGTTGAATTACTGTCGGCTGGCGTCATCCTAACTAGCATATTGGCTGTGTGCAATAGTCAATTAAAATGGTGTCGTGGTGCAATTCTTTTATCCGGGCTTCTGTTGGCGATCGCTCTGATTGATACATATTTATTAACCCCACAAATGTCCGCCATTGGACTCCAGCTAAACCTGTTTGAACCTGTCGTTGAAACTCCTAGCACAATGAACTTGTTACACGGTAGTTACTGGATACTGGAAACAGTGAAACTTCTAGTCTGTGGTACTTTATTGAGCCGATACTGGCAGCGTTAAGGGACTTGCAAAAAAAGTCATATCTCTTAGTAGGTACGGGCGAGAACGCATCCAAGCAGTAGTGGTACGTCTGTCTCAGACGTCAGTGAGTAAGGTAGGCGAGAACGCATCCGAGCAGTATTGAGCGCGGACTCCACAAAATTCTATCGATAAAAGCGAAAGCGCGATCGTTCCATAAATCGCGCTTTTTTGTGTTTATTAACACAAATTTAGCTTCCAATCATCCTTTCGGACATATGCAGTATAAGTCTCTTGGCAGTGATGTCGTGAATTGAAACGAAATAACATCAAGAGATAACGAAGGTGTTTGCATTATCTATTGCTTGTAGTGCTGTTTTACAAAATAGTAACAGTATCTCATCCGCCTAAATGCCATGATTGAGAAGTAAACCAGTTGAAGTCTAGCCGTTCGCCCCTACCAAGGGTTTTAACGAACACATCATTAATTGGCAAAGATATCTGGTGTATTGGCGGACGCGTAGTACAACTAAAGATTGCAATACTGCAACAGTAAGCGTTCAGCTATCAGCCTTCAGCAGTCAGCTTGCGATCGCCTGTTTCCCTTGCATTTTATAGTTGTTCCCTTGTCCCCTTATAAACACCTAATTAGCTCATAAAAGCTCGACGCTGCGGTACTGACGGCTGAACTCTTACCTGCAACAGATAGCTCAAGCAATCAAACTATGTAGGTTGGGTTGAGGAAAAAAACCAAACATCTACTATACTTTGCACAGGAATAAACAGAGCTTTTGATTTAGTTGGGTACTATGAGCTATAAGTTCTTAGCTGAAAGCTGATAACAAACCGCTCAAAATATAACAGTCGCATTTCTTGTGATTTTGTGTGAACCAAAACCAAGGTAAAAAACTGGAATGGTGACTAAAGTAAGAAAGTCATCTAAAAGTATAGAATTTGACGAGGAAAATTGTAATGAGAACAGCAACACAACCTAGATTTAGTAAAAATCAATTCGTTTCCTTCATTGGGGGTATAGGAAAAATTTTAACCTGCCAACTAGATTCTGGTATATGGACTTATGCTGTTGAAATGGAGATGGGACCGCTACCGGAAGTCGGTAGAGTCGGTCCTGAAACAACGGTTTTGCTATACGAAACAGAAATCCATGATGTCTTTCAAGAGACACAAGGGTGTAGGGGTATAGGGGTGTAAGGGTGTAGGGGTGTAAGGGTGTAGGGGAAAAGAGTGTTTCTTTCATGCATAACTCTTTGCAATCACTACCCATGGGGGGCTTTCAAGAACATTGGCACTAATAAGTTACACCCTTCTTTGATTCATCAAGATTTGATATCATATAATTTGTCTCAAAAAAGATCCAAATATTTTTAAAGTATAAAAAATACAATGCATGTGATTAGTCGCAAAATTTTGCGGGAATTTTGTGAGATACACGCAGATGCTTGTCATGCACTTTATGATTGGTACAGAGTGGCAACTAAAGCAGAATGGAAAAATCTGATTGAAGTTCAGGAGGTTTATCCAAAAGCAGAAGCTGTTGGTAATTTCACTGTATTTAATATAAAAGGAAATAACTACCGCTTAATTGTAGATATTGTTTACGAAACTCAAAGAATCTATATCAAGTATGTTCTAACTCACGCAGATTATAATAAGGATAAATGGAAAAATGACCCGTATTTTTAATCCAGAATCTTACGGTAAACTACTTGCTAAATATCAGCCAAAAACAATTACTACTGAAGAAGAAAACTTGCAAGCCCTCACTATTGCCCAGGACTTAGAACATCGTCCCAGTAGAACACTAGAAGAGGAGATGCTTTTGGAACTGCTGGTGACGTTGATTGAGAAGTTTGAAGAAACTCATTATCCAATCCCTGAAGGTACACCCCATTCAATGTTAATGCATCTGATGGAAGCACGCGATATAACAACAGATGCAATAGCTAGCTTATTTGGTTCATCGGAAATAGCTTTGGAAATTATCAATGGTGAACGCAGCATTACTAAAGCAGAAGCAAAGATGCTTGCTGAATACTTCCATGTAGATGCTAGTTTATTTACTTAGTAATTCAAGTAATATTGCTTATTGACAAATTGTTCATGACCTTAATCTATCACGAATGCTCCATATCGGAGTGACGGCAATACTGCTCGGTTAACAATAGTCGAGGCTCCAGAAACCCGGTTTCGCAGAAGTTACCGGGTTTCTAATTTTCGCTCTTTCCGAGTAGTATTGGGAGTAACGGTGATTCTGTTGATATTATGCAACCGAGTCAAAAACCTGTTGCGCGGTTAACTTTAACTGCAAGAAGGTGGGGGACACTATCAAGTCATTACCTCGGAATGCAGTCATTTGGTATTCCCCATCAATAAGTTGGCACACAAAAATCGTCGGTTGCTTGGGATTACCGATAAATTTACGTCCACCCAACCCAGCATAGTCCACAATCCAATATTCAGGGATGCCCATTTCTTCATAATCCCCAAATTTATCATAGTAATCATCACGCCAATTCGTGCTAACAACTTCAACTACTAAAGGAACAGATGCGGGTAGAGACAGAGTTGACTGCTTCTCCCAGTATGGTTCATTTACAACATTCTCGTAGTTTTGTACCAAGATATCAGGTGAATAAGCAGAGTCATTACCAGGTGTCATAAGTTATTGATATTTGCGACGCATAGCCCGCTCAGTTACAATGTACCACTACCAACATAAAAAATTTTTTGTGACCTCACATTGCGATCGCACTCTGAAATCCCTAGCGCCAGGGTTGCACCTAATGTGTTTGCAATTGTTATGGTGCTGAAGCGAACTAAGAAACTACTCAAAAAATTTATCACGAAATACGTTTTTGCAGTAACTTCATCAAAGCGACACCAATCAGCAAGCCCACGCCATGCGTCCAGTAACCAATGCTGATTGGGTTGACGCCACCAGAAATGTTTAAACTACCAATACTGTAGGACAACTGTTGTATAAACCACCAAAAGAGATAGAAAAACGCTGGTAGTTCTACGGGAATGAATAGAATGAGTAAAGGTAAAACAGTGTCAATTTTAACTCTGGGAAATTTTAGCACGTAAGCTCCTAAAATAGCAGCAATAGCTCCATTTGACCCAATGAGTGGTACTGTCAATCCGGGATCAGCTAAAATTTGCACTAACCCTGTTAGAATACCAGATATTAAGTAAAACAATAAAAATTGTCGATAACCAAGAATGCTTTCCAGGGTCTTGCCGAAAACCCATAAAAATATGGAATTTCCTAAAATTTGGCTGAAACTGCTGTGAAGGAACATTCCTGTGAGTAGAGAAGTCGAACGCATCAGGACAACTACCCAGGCGGCTGGATTGCCTGATAATCCATTGGCGATCGCTCCACTTATTTGTGCAGGAATTATACCCCAACTGTTAACGAAATGACTGAGTTCGCTATTCAGTTCTAGTTTCAGTTGACACAAAAATAGAGCAATATTGATGCCTATTAACCAGTAAACTACTATTGGCTTTTTACGGCTGAAAAAGAAGATGTTATCAGTAATGGGAATCATATCGATTTTGGATTTTGGAATTTTGAACCGCACCCTGTAGCAGATGAACGCAGGTGAAAGTTTTGTGTTGACCGTGTATATTTGCGTGTATTTACGGTTACGATTTTAAATTTTAGATTTTGAAGCCATGTTTTTTCCCTCCTTCCCTTGAGAAGCTGTGGCAATATTGGAATCAGACCATATCTTACGAAGTTAGAGCACATCAAATGTTGGGAAGCACACTTGTTGGAAGATATCAAATTATGAGTCATTTGGGAGGGGGTGGATTTGGAGAAACATTTGTTGCTTGTGATACTCAATTACCAGGGACACCACAGTGTGTTGTCAAAAAACTGAAACCTCAAGCGAAAGACCCGGTATCTTTGGAAACTGCTAGACGTTTATTTGATACGGAAGCTCAAGTTTTATATAAGTTAGGAACTCATGACCGGATACCCCAGCTTTTAGCTTATTTTGAAGAAAACGAAGAATTTTATCTTGTACAAGAATTTATTGAAGGTCATAACTTTAGTCAAGAGATTATCCCCGGACAAGCTCTTAGTCAAGACCAAGTTATTGTTCTTTTAGAAGAAATTTTGGAAATTTTAGACTTTGTCCATCAAGAAAAAGTTATTCACCGCGACATTAATCCTAGTAATATTATTAGACGCCAAATAGATGGTAAGTTGGTTTTGATTGACTTTGGCGCTGTTAAGCAAATCACGACGCAGGTTATCATTCCTAGTGGGATAACAAAATTCACTGTTGCGATAGGAACTCCTGGGTATATTCCTAGCGAACAGGCTCAAGGAAATCCTAAGTTTAGCAGTGACATTTATGCTTTGGGGATCGTAGCTATTCAAGCACTGACTGGACTGGCTCCTGAAGAGTTAGAAAAAGATGTAGAAACTTGCGAGATATTATGGCAAAATTATACTTCAGTGAGTGATGATTTTGCGAAAATTTTAGATAAAATGGTGCGCTATGATTTTCGAGAACGTTACTCTTCTGCATCTTTTGCTTTGCAAGCTTTAAAAGAATTAAAATATGTTCAGTCGCACACTGTCACCCTAAATACACCTTGGTTAAAACCTCCTATTAAACATAATATAAAAACCATCGATAAATCTCGAAAACACATATTATTTAAGCTAGTCTGTGGTATTACTTTAATAGGCATAGGAGTTTTAGTATCTATATATATTAATAATGCGATTAATTCTGTTAATGCGACTGAATTGTATAAACAAGCTAATACTTTTTTTGAATTACAACGCTATCAAGATGCTTTATCCAAATATGAAAAAGCAGTGAATATGAGACCAGATTATGCTAAAGCATGGAAGGGTCAAGGTCAAGCATTGTATGAATTAAAGCAATATAAAGAAGCACTTTTAGCGTATGATAAAGCTATCCAAATAGAACCAGATTACTTAGATGCTTGGAGTGGTCGTGGCTTTTCTTTAAATAAGTTAAAAAGGTATCAGGAAGCTATCTCTTCTTTTGAAAAAGCTTTGGAATTAGAAAATGATTATCCAGAAGTTTGGTATGCGAAAGGTGAAGCTTTAAATAAATTGAATCAATTCGATCAAGCCCTTAAATCCTATGATAAAGCGATTGAATTGAAGCCAGATTATTATGAAGCTTGGTATGATAAAGCGTTACTTTTGCAAAATTTAAAAGATTATGATGGAGCACTGAAGGCTTATAAGGTAACATTAGATTTAAAGCCTTCTTATGAAGAAGCTTGGTATAATCTTGGTAATACTTTGATGAATTTAAAGCGCTATCAAGATGCATTTACAGCATATAATAAAGCGGTACAATATAAGCAAAATTATGAGCAAGCGTGGTTATCCAGAAGTAATGTACTTATGTCTTTGCAACGGTATTCTGAAGCAATAGAGTCTTTTGAGCAAGTTATTAGATATAATTCTAAAAACTATAAAGCATGGTATGGGCGGGGTTGGTCTCTGCATCAAATCAAACGCTATGAAGATGCAGTTACATCATTCGATAAAGCAATTCAATTTAAGCGTGATGACTATCAAATTTGGTACGCCAGAGGGAATTCTCTCTATAACTTAAAGAAATACGAGGATGCAATTACATCTTATACTAAAGCACTAAGCTATGAATCAAATCAGTATGAAATCTGGTACAATAAAGGCAACGCCCTGTTTTATCTAAATCGGTATCAAGACGCAATTGCATCATACGACAAAGCAATTAAACTCAAAGCAGATTATCAACAAGCTATAGAAGCTCGCACTCTCGCACAACAAGAGTTAGAAATTATGAATAATGAATGATGAATGGTTAAAAGTTTCATAATTCATAATTCATAATTCATAATTCTACCTTATATTTACCTCGTGCAGTTCGTTGTCTGGAACGAAAGATTTTATATTCGTCTGAGAATTGCTACTGTTGACTCGCTGCGATATATCTAAAGTAGCAGCAATTTTTGAATAGGCTACTTGTTGACCTTCTAGCATCTGTCGCTGTTTTTGAATATACTCAGCGACTTTGACTTGAGCAGTTGCATAGACAGGAGTATCCTTAGGAACTTGTTGGAGAATTTTGACAGCATTTTCAAAGTCACCTGCTTCCGCTTTGTTATAAGCCTTCTGCAACAAGTAAGAAGCTCGAATGTGTTTCTTTTGAGTGTACTCAGCCAATTTTTGCTGAACTAAAGCACCAGCGGAAGTCTCTTCAGGAATCTGGCGGAGATATCCTAAAGCACTGCTGAAATCTTTGGAAGATGCTTTATCATAAGCTTTGGCTAACAAGTCTTTCGTTTGTTCCTCAATGTTTGCCTGCGCTTGCTCAACTAACTTATCTGTTTTCGACTCCCAGTAGAGATTATCAGGCATTTTAGAAACTGCACGCAAGACATCCGACCACCGATTCTCATGAAAGGCTTTTTCAGCCAATTGGTATTGTTCGGAAGCAGTTTCCCACTGCTTGTACCATTCTTCAATGCTAGCTTGCGCTTCAGGATAAATCTTACTGGTTGTAGGAATAGATTTTGCACGAGCAATTGCTCCCTGTAAATCCCCCGATTGGTACTCTTCCGTTGCTTTGTATAAAGTTTCTGTTTCTGAGTAAGCTGGAGTATTGTAAATAATCGAATAAACTCCAAATCCCATCACCAAGGAATTAGCTGCTAATCCAACTTTCATTCCGGTGAGTAAGGGAGTGACTGGCGGTGATGGTATGTTATTCTTCGCACGCCAAGTTTCTTTGAACTGACTACGATCCCCTTTTTCAACAGCAATAGAATAGGGGACATCAACTGTCTGTGAGGACATTATAGGCTCTAATGGCATTTGCTCAAGCGCCCGCAAGACTTGATCGGCTGATTGAAAGCGGTCTTGGTAGTTATAGCAAACCATCTTACTAATCACAGCCGCGAGATAATCACTGACTGGCGTGTCATTAGAACGCCAAAGAATCTCCCTGGTATTACTGTCTATTTTTAATTGTAGTGGTGTCTGCCCTGTTAATGCTTGAATAGCAATCATCCCCAAAGCATAGATATCACTATTGCGTTGGGTTCTACCAACAAATTGTTCTGGTGGGATGTAGCCTAAGGATGTCACAGGAATTCTGTATATCGGTATGACCTCATCAACACCAAAATCGACAGGTTGGATGGAACCAAAATCGATGAGAACTAGTTTACCATCACAAGCACGCCGAATCAAATTCTCCGGCTTCACGTCACAGTGAATGACGCCTTGAGAGTGAACAAATCTTAGAATTCGTAAAACATCTTGTAAAAATTCGACGATTTCACTTTCACTCCAGAGATAGCCTAAATCCGGGTTGATTGGTAACTCTGCTGACAGTGAGTGTCCTTCAATAAACTCTTGTACTAAGTAAAAACGTTCGTTTTCTTCAAAGCAAGTTAGGAGTTCGGGAATCTGTTGATTGTGTCCCAAGTGCTTTAAAGTTTCAGTTTCCGCAAGAAAACGCAACCTGAGGATTTGTAGGTAGCTGGGTTGGGAGCTAGTAACCTTGAGTTGTTTGATAACACACTTAGGGCTGAATGGATTTTCAATGTCCACAGCAACGTATGTTTCTCCAAATACCCCAGCACCTAAGGTTTGAACAACTTGGTAACGTCCTTGTAGTACCTTACCGATCATGTGATTAGACATTAGCTAGTTACTGAGTCACTGCTTATATTAGGTTTTCTGATATTGCCCCCTGTTTCCGGAATTCCTTGTAAATAAATGAACAAAGTGTTTGTTTATTTCATAATAACATTATTATTAGTTATTTTTACGGAGACTCTCTATTGTTTGTGTTTTGGATAACAATTCTTTGAAAATTTATCTTTGAGTATCTTCTGTGTACTCAACTTCTTGTTCAATGACATCAGACCTATCTGCTAAAGGCTTCACAACTCGTGCGATCGCCTCTTGAATAAAAGCTTTTATAAATTCGTCCCGGCGATTTAATTGAAACTGTCTTTGCACAACTTCTGTCATACCACCATCACCCCAATCTTGGTCGTGACGGAAATACTCAATAAAACTCTTACCCGCAATCCGTGTTAAATAAGCTGCTGTCACACCTTGAATGGCTCTACCAACAATAAAGGTAGCAACATTCAGTTGCAGTGCGGTGGTTAGTAACTGTAATGCGCCTTTAACTACACCCAAACTCGCCAGGGTTTTCCCCAAGGATAGTGCTAATTCCCGTCCGCGCTCCATATTCAAGTCACAGCCATAAACCTTACCAATTTCCACCACCATTTGAGCATTCACAGCAGCAGTTGCCAACAAATCTACCACTGGTAGAGGTGTGACTGAAACAACACCAGCAACAATCCATTGAAACCGCTCTACAATTTTATCCGCTTGACGGCGACGTTGGGTATCAATAATTTTCCGTGCTTGTTCTCCCAATCGCATTGATTGTAAAAGAATATTATCTGCTACCAAATCTTCACCTTCTGCTCGTAAAATCGCTGCCATTCTTCTAATTAAAGGAGAAATGTCAGGTTCTGGCTGGAAAATTTCACCATTCTCTAATTGAGCAGATTGGGGATTGGCTGCAATTGCTACAACATCATGAGTTGCGATAAATCCTCGCACCCGTTCGCGCAACCGTGCCAAAATAACTTCTTTATCTTTGTCTGTGTATAAATCAGTTTTATTTAAGATGAGGAGCGATCGCTTGCCAATATGAGCTAAATCTCGTAATGGGTCATACTCTGACTGTCTCAGGTCATTATCTACAACAAATAGCAGTAAATTAGCCTCTGTTGCTAGTTCCCGTGCTAATTGTTCCCTTTCCGTTCCCGCGACTCCCGCTTCTAAAATTCCTGGCGTATCAGTAATCAAAATCCTGCGTTCCATCCCCCTCAACCTCAAGCAGTAAGTTTCACCGACTTGAGTCGTTCCCATTGGCGCATCCACGCTTCCAACCACACGCCCCATAATGGCATTGACTAACGAAGTTTTACCAGCACTTCCAGTCCCAAACACAACCACTTGTATCTCACCACGAGCTAAATTAGCTTCTATTTCCTGGGACTTACTCAGTAAAGCTTGACGAGCCACTTCATCTTGAATTTGCGTGACTTGACTCCGCACAGCTTCTAAAGTAGAAGTCGCAGCATCAGATTTAGCAGCCGGAACTTGTACTGGTGGACGTTCTCTGCGACTGCGACGCCGACGCTCACCCGATTGAATCACAAATACATAATAAATCAGTGCAGAAATTAACGCTCCTATCAGGACAATCAGCAAAAATAGGACGACAGTTCCTAGGAACGGTGAGAACGATAATTGCCAAGACAGTCTTGAAATAGCATCAATCAGCCACAGACTGAGTCCCAGAATGAGGATGAGACCAATAATCAGTGTAACTATGCGCGATAGAGGCATGGGTTGCATAGAATTAAGTCATCAGATGCTTCCCATGTTAATAGCTGAACGCTAACGTAGTACTTTTCTGTATCAAAAGCTTATTTTTTAATAATGGATAGAACTAAATAAGCACCAGCATGTCAAAATTTGGTTTTGGTGGCACGATTCTATATGGAGCAAAACTCATGGGAATTTTTGACCAAATTATCAACGCAATTGACAATCCTAATCAACAAGCTAGCACAGGACAATTAGGCGATATCATCAACACAGTGCAGCAATTGAGCAATACGGTTGGTACAGACCCCTCGACAATGCAGTCTGCTGTAGGAATTGTGGGTAACTACGTACGTTCCGCTTTACAAGAAAAGCGAACAACACAAGGCGATGAAGTAGCACAAGCTACAGTCGAGGAATATAGTGGTACCGACCCTAATCCTCAAGCTGTCAACTCACTGTTTTCTCCTTTCTCACAGCAGCAGATTGCTGACACAGTTGCTCAACGGACAGGGTTGAATGCTGGTATGGTTCAACAACTACTGCCGATGTTAGTTCCTATAGTACTGAATTTACTAAAATCCGGGGCAAATTCCCAAAACCCGCGCAGTGGCGGAAATCCAGTGCTGAATTCTTTCCTAGATGCTGATAATGATGGCGATGTTGATATCGCTGATGCTATGCAAATGGCAAGTCGGTATTTAGGAAGATAACAAAAACTGGTTAGTTGATAATCCTCCATCTATCTAATTTTAAGATAATAAAATTAATTACGATGGAGGACTACCTATGAATGCGCCTCATACAATTTCTTCTACGGACATCTATGATGTTATCATTGTTGGCGCTGGACCTGTTGGTCTAGCAACCGCTATTGGTTTACGTAAGCGTGGTATTAACAATCTTTTAGTTATCGACCAAACACGTGCTTTTCGTCAAGTTGGTCAGACAGTGGATCTTCTCCCTAATGGATTAAAAGCTATTAAATATTTAGATCCTCAAGCTTACGAAGAAGTCAAGAAAAATGGTAATAAGTTTTCTAGTTCTAAGCACTCTAATGATGGAGAGACAGCTGGAGCAACTCAAGCAACAAAACCTCAGGTTTCAACGGAATGGGTACAAAAAAACTTGCAAGGACAGCGCATTTCATCATTTTCTCTTAGGTATGATGACTGGTTGAGAGATTACGGGGAAGGTCGATTGTCGATTAATTGGTATGAGTTGCAAACTACCCTCAGACAACAACTTCCTGAAGACTTGGTTAAACCCAATCACCGCTGTATCAATGTCGTAGAAGAGCCAGAAATGGGGTGTATCCGAGTAGATTATGTATCTGATACAACAGTGAAAGCAAATCCCTATGCACACTGGATGGATTCTCAGAAAAACGAAGAGATAGAGACTCAGAATTTGATGGTAGACTCGCAACAATCAGAAACAAAATTTTTGAGGGCGAAGCTAGTTGTTGCAGCAGATGGAATCAACTCTACTGTTCGTAAGGTTATATACAAAGACAGTCCTTACTCTGCTTTTGCAAAACCTGAATATTCCGGATTTGTAGCAATTATCTGTAGTCAAATAGTTGAAATACCTACCGAAATACAGACAGAACTTAAAGAGAAATTCTTTGAAAACTCTCCAATTGTAACCATTAGTCACGATCGCACTTTTAACCATTCTACCCGGAAGCCAAACCCAAGAATGATATTATTTAGTCGCAATGGTCAAGTAGGGTATCTTATACACCTTGCTGTACCTCTAGAATCATTGCAAGAAAAGTTTGGCAGTTCTTTAATTGACTTAACTATACAGGAACTAGAGGAGGCAGGATATCCGAATGTGCTTAAGCAATTAGTGAGTATTTCTCCCCCTGACAATATGAAACACCGCCTTTACTACATTCATCGTGCTACTATTTCGGAAGCTATACAGCTCCCCAGAACAGCAGTAGATAAATGTAGTAGTTATCCTGTTGACATTCAACCAGCATGGAGTGCAGGGCGAGTTATATTAGTTGGTGATGCAGCACATGGAATGCCTCCTTTCATGGCTCAAGGAGCTAATCAAGGATTAGAAGATGCGCTAGTAGTTGCAACGTTAATTGCTAATATTGCAAAGAATAATAACTGGGATGACAAACAAGCGATCGCTCAAGCCTTTGAAAAATATGAGTACCTCCGTCGTCCATTCATGGTTCGCGTTCAACAAGCAACATTGAAACAAACACTCTCTAATTCACAAAAAGAGCAGCAAGAATACAGTCAACAGATTTATTCCCGAAATTTAGACCAAATCATTGAAGCCCTGTCCTCAGGACAGTTTTTGTTGAGTGTTTGAGAGAACGATTCAGCAGCAGCTCGATTTCTAACTCAAGATACTAGCAATCTGGATACCAATCGGTAGATCATAACAATACTCACAGAAGCTACTCCCTTCGGTGATATAAGATTACCGATCCCGACTTTCCTTTTCTTGGCGTCCTTGGCGTCTTCTCTTCCCTCCGGGACGCTACGCGAACGAGACGCTGCGCGTTCACGTTGGCGCAGCCTCTCCGCTTCGGAGAAGTGTCCCGGAGGAAAGGCGGTTCATTAAAATAGATCAACTTAGGCAAAGAAAGGGAGTAGTCGGACATAATATTAGTTAGTTAAAATTGATTGCAAATTATGGCAATTTATAAACATCGAGAAGCATTTATTTCCTACCCCCGCACCGCCCTTATCAAAGTTTGTCTAGAAGATGGTCAGTTAAATGCTACAGATACGCAGAAGTTTAGCGATTTCTGCCAAATCCTATCAGCTTATTATCACTTTCGTTTTCACAAAACCTTAGAAGTTATCAAAGAGAATTACCTACCCTTCAATCCCAATGCAAATGTAGAACTCATTGAAACCCCTACTTTCGACCAATATGATGAGATGGAATCAAAAGTGGTTGATGCATTTCATCATATTTTACAAAGAGCCAATTATAACCAGTTATCTGAATCAGTTGTAAAACGAGCATTAGGTAAAAAATCTCTTATTGATTTAAGAACTGAAGTTGATTTTCAAGATTTTGACCAATTTATTTGCTATTACCAAGGTGATATTTCTAAAACCATATCTGTCAGAAAGTTCTTATTTTGGTATAAAGAAATAACAATTAATTTTTTTGAAAGAATTGCTTTATTAATTAAATTTAAGGAATTAGCTTACTTTCGTACTCAGAAAGAGAAAATAGAAGAGCTGAAGTTTACTCCTGGAAAAATGTATGTTTATTTTTATCAAAATATTCCAAAACTAGATATTGATTTACTTTTTCCTAATGTTAAAACAAGTATGACATGGAAAGATAGATTACTCTTTGGGATACCTGCCATTGGGGCAGCAATTCCGCTTATCTTAAGAGCATTGCCGAATATTTTATTACTTATTGCTGCAATTTTGCTTGTGTTTAATGCACCATCTTTAGTTGAAGAGTTAGATGTAAAACGAGAACAAATCCGCGATGTTATGCCCATTTTGGTTGCAACTCTATCGCTGGCGATCGCTCTAGGTGGTTTTGCCTTTAAGCAGTATAACAATTACAAAAATAAGAAAATCAAATTTCAAAAAGATGTCACCGACACTCTTTTCTTCAAAAATTTAGCGAATAACGCCAGCGTCTTTCAAGTACTGATTGACATAGCGGAAGAAGAAGAATGTAAGGAAATGATTTTAGTATACTATCATCTCCTCACCAGTCCAAAACCCTTAAATCCCCAACAGCTAGACTCGCGTATCGAAACTTGGATGGAGAGGAACCTAGGTACCACAATTAACTTTGATATCCACGGTCCCTTGAACAATTTGAAAGAGATTTGCGGTAAAGTGGTGAAGAATGGTCAAGACTCAGATACCATACCTGAAATTCCTTTACTAACTTATGATAACCAGGGATACTGCCATGTTCTCCCTTTAGAAGAGGCAAAAGCAGTTATCGATTATGTTTGGGATAATGCTTTTCAGTATAATGGTATACAATTATAGACGAGCACAATCATAGATAAAAAACTATAACTTATCTTGCGTTTCGAGCAGAGACTCATCTCCCTAGCGAATTGCTTGCCCATAAGCGAGTACCTCCTCAAAAGCAGGCTCATCCTTGAATGATCCTGTAATTTGTTGCAACCAGTTCATCTGCTGAGGAATTGCAATTTGCTGCTGCAACTGGGCGATCGCAGCTTCTACAGCTGCAAGACGTTCAACGAAGCATTAGCTGCCATATATCATATCCGGTAGCACACCCAAAGTAATATGAATTGTATCTCTTCTGTTGCAAGGATCTACCTTACCAATGCCAAAAGGTATGAGTATAGAGCCACATCTATCATTAACCGAGTTAGAACAGCGTTACCGTCAAGCAAAAGATGGTGTGCAGAGAAGTCATTATCAAATTATCTGGCTACTATAGCGGTTCTCAGTTGAATCAAATACAGTGATATCAAGACAATGTAGGGGCGAACGGTTGAGAGCCCTCCAGGGTGTATTGCACCCAACCGAGAACCGCCATAGCATCTGGAAGAAGTAGTAGAGAGGTTTCAGAAATAACTGGTTATAGCCTGAGTTGGATTTACGAACTTGTCTGGGGATATAACAGTATTAGACCAGAGTCATTAGGGGATAAAAGGCATAAACATCCTGGAGGGAAAACACTTTTGGATGACATACAACAAGCACAACTCTGGCAGGTACTACAATCACCACCGACCGATGGAGGGTTATGGAACGGACGAAAAGTGGCAGATTGGATAGCGTCAATTAGTTGAAGCCGTAGAAGATATCTTTCGTCAATATGGCAAAAAATATATAATTAATTGTGCGTAACTACTTAGCTAGAAACTCAGTAGCTTTCGGGTTAATAAGTGGAATTACATTAGGACTAGCTAAATATTTCTTGCTGATTTATATTTATTTTGTACGCCCTTTTCTCTCATTTTTTCCGAAAAAATATAAACATCTTTGTGCAGATGACAATATTTCCCTTTTCGTGTGATGATGCGTAAAATCACGATTGAAATGTATGTTTATACACAAACATTTCAATAAGAAGCTCAATTTTTAGATGTTACTTTTATTCTCTGGTTTTCGGTTAATACGGATTCTTTTTGTCAGGTGCAAGATGTGAGCCTCTCACGGGCGCGTCTATTGCTTTGCGCAATCGCCGCGCCTAGGCGTATCGCTCCCGTTAAATATGAAAGAAACACAATGTCTCACAATCCTTGCTAGATAAGGGTTTGAGAATGTGTTTCTTAAGAGTTAATATTTTATTTATTTCAAAATGAGAATTGCTGATGTTTCTTTTCTGGTATTCTGGGGCAGTGACACTTTGCTAACTTTTTCGAACTCTTTGTTTAAGGAGTAAAACTAGCGAATATGATTTCAGGCTTACATTCTGTAGATCCAGATGTTTTTGCGATTATTAACCGGGAAAACCAAAGGCAAAATGACAACATTGAATTAATTGCGTCAGCTAACTTTGTTAGCCGCGCTGTGCTAGAAGCCACTGGCTCGATTTTGACAAACAAGGTGGCTGAAGGATATCCAGGTCATCGCTACTTCAGCGGTTGTGAGAATATTGACGAGTTGGAAAACTTAGCCATCGCCCGTGCTAAACAATTATTTGGAGCTGCCTATGCTAATCTTGAACCCTATACTGGTTCCCAGGCAAATCAGGCAGTTTACCTGAGCGTACTTAAACCAGGCGATCGCCTCTTAGGGATGGATCTTGGTCACGGGGGACATCTAAGCCACGGGGCGAAATTTACTATGACAGGTAAGCATTACGACTGTCATTTTTATCAAGTCAATTCAGATACGGAGCGTCTTGACTATGAGCAGATTCTTGACCAAGCCAAAGAAATTCGTCCCAAACTGATTATTGCTGGGGCTAGTGCCTATCCCCGAACTATTGATTTCCAACGCTTTCGGGAGATTGCTGATGAAGTCGGCGCTTTTTTATTGGCTGATATTGCCCACATCTCAGGATTAGTTGCAGCAGGATTACATCCTTCTCCGATTTCCCACGCTCATTTTGTTACCACCAGCACCCAGAAAACCTTGCGCGGACCCCGTAGCGGGATGATTTTGCTGGGAGAACATTCGACACCAGAATTTGCTGGCAAGATAAATAGTGCAGTCTTTCCTGGCATCCAAGGAGCTGTTCACCTCCAGGCGATCGCTGCTAAAGCTGTGATGCTCAAAGAAGCCATGTCTTCCAGTTTTGTTGCCTATCAGCGTCAGAACCTGGAAAATGCCAGAATCTTAGCAGAAGATTTAAGGGAAAGGGGATTTCGTCTAGTTTCTGGCGGCACTGATAACCATCTGATGCTTCTCGACCTAACTCAGCAAGGTATCACAGGGAAAGAAGCTGAAGATCGCTTGGCCAGTGTCAGGATTACTGTCAATAAAAATATGCTTCCCTATGATTCCCAGAAGCCTACGGTATGCAGTGGCATTCGGATTGGAACATCGGCAATCACCACGCGGGGATTTGGTTCAGAGGAAATGCACTGCATTGCTGAACTAATCGATAAAATATTAAGCAGCGAACCAACACTTACCACCATAACCAAAGTTCGAGATGAAGTCAATCGATTGTGTCGTATTCATCCTCAAATAGATTCGATTTACAAGTCAGATGGGGACAGATTTAGCTTAGAATCCCAATATCACCTTCAAAGTTAATCAAATAGTACAAAGATAGTAAGATATCGCTGAATTCTATGACCACAACAGCACAGTCCGAACAAGCCACAGAACGCGCCAGAGTACATTACAACAGTAAAAATGCTCGTAATTTGTATGAGATTGCTATTGGCAGCGACACCTTAAATTTAGGAATGTACGAGGACGATCCAGACCGCTCCATTGCAGATGGTATGCGCAAAACCACTGAATGGATGGCACAACAAGTGCCCAACCTCAATCCCGATTTCCGCGTCCTTGACTTGGGCTCTGGATATGGACCAGCAGCAAGGCATTTAGCTGGTAAATATGGCTGTCACGTCACCTGTCTAAATATTAGTGAGGAGCAAAATCAGGAAAATGAGCGGCGTAATCGCCAACAAGGTCTTGAAAATCTGATTGACATTGTGTTTGGCAATTTTAAAGACATTCCGTTTGACGATGGCAGTTTCGATCTAGTTTGGTCTCAAGATGCCCTGTTCCATAGTGACGGACAAGATCGCGTCCTAGAAGAAGCCTATCGAGTGCTTAAATCCGGTGGACAGTTACTGTTTATGGATATTCTACAAGCCGATAATTGTCCAGATGGAGCCTTAAAAGATGCACTCGGACGGGTTAATATCCATCACGAGCGGATAGGTTCTTTCCATTTCTATACCAGGAAAGCCGAAAGTTTAGGTTTTGAAGCCATCAACGTAATCGACAAATCCTATCAGTTGCTCGTCCATTACACGAAATTAAGAGATTCTGTTCTTGCTCATTACGAAGAACTCAGCCAAAAATGTACCCCTGAATTTTTAGAGTCTACAAAAAATGGCTTATGTCAATGGGTAGAGTCGGCTGAGAAAGGGTTATTTACCTGGGGTCTATTTCATTATCGTCGTCCATAAGTAATAAATAGGTATCAGACGGGCAAACGGAGACATCTTGGCATTATCACTGGGAAGAACAAACCTGCCTACAAATGCTGGAAAGCGTCGAGTTTTCCCAAGTAAAGTTAGAACCTTTCACGCTGGAACTTGTGCAACCTTTTCAAAGGTTTGATCCTGGATACACATCCTTTGTTGATTTTCCCTTCTCGACTATTCTTCGTGCATGGAAACCGGAGTAGTAACTAAGTATCAGGATAATTTTTAACCCATTAATTCTTGGAAATTGCTTAGAAATACTGTAATGAACCCAGAAGAAATTATCAAAACCCATCGCGATCACATCTTTTTTTCCTGGGTCCCTCAGAAAAACATTCAAAATCCCATCGTCATGGATCGGGCTAAGGGCGTATATTTCTGGGATAAAGACGGCAAAAAGTACCTGGATTTTTCTAGTCAGTACGTCAATATGAACATTGGTCACAGCCACCCCAAAGTGATCGCAGCCATAAAAGACCAAGCTGATGAACTTGCGTTTGCCCATCCCGGTACGGCGACAGAAATTCGTGCCGCAACAGCCGCGAAGTTAGCAGAAATTACACCTGGAGACCTGACCAAGACTTTCTTTACCCTGAGTGGGGCTGAAGCTGTTGAAAATGCCATCAAAATCGCACGACTGTACACAGGACGGCATAAAATTGTCACCCGATATCGCAGTTATCATGGCGCTACCCTCGGTGCAGCGATCGCTGGAGGAGACCCCAGACGCTTGGCGCATGAACCCACCATTAGCGGAATTGTTCGGGTTCACGATCCCTATGCCTACCGTTGCCCATTTGGCTACGCACCAGAAGGAAATATACAGGTTTACATCGATCACGTCATTCAAACCATTGAGTTTGAGGGAAGAGAAAACGTGGCAGCAATCCTGATGGAAACTATTACTGGTTTCAATGGTGTGATTATTCCCCCCGATGGTTACTGGCAAGCCCTGCGGGAATATGCGGATAAGCACGGCATCTTGCTCATTTGTGACGAAGTTCTAGCAGGTTTTGGTCGCACGGGAAAAATGTTTGCGATCGAGCATTACGGGGTTATTCCCGATATTATGGTCATGGCTAAGGGACTCACCTGCGGCTATATTCCTATGGGTGGAGTGATAGTACGACAGCACATTGCTGATTATTTTGAAACCAACCCCTTTGTTTGTGGACTAACATTCAGTGGGTATCCCTTGGGTTGCGCTGCTGCTCTAGCGACAATGGAGGTTTATGAAGCAGAAAATCTGGTAGAAAACAGCCGGATTATGGGCGATCGCATGGCCGAAAAGTTACAGGAAATGAAGGACAAACATCCATCAGTGGGGGATGTCCGTAGTTTAGGACTTTATGGAGTCATAGAATGTGTTAAGAACCGAGAAACGCGAGAACCGATGGCTCCTTGGAATGCCAAACCCCACGAAATGGTGGTTATGAGTCAAGTCGCAGCACGTCTTCGAGAGCTTGGTTTGCACGGTCTGGTGCGCTGGAACTGGGTGTTTCTGTCCCCCCCACTTTGCCTTAATGAAGAGCAGTTGGAAGAAGGTTTTGCCATTATTGATGATGCTTTGAAAATTGCTGATGAAGCTTACGAAGGTTGATACTGGTTTTGAAGAGCAGAGAGTTCCTATGAGGATTGGATTTATTGGTCTGGGTAATATGGGCAGTGGTATGGTTGCCAATCTGCTCAAGAAAGGGTTTGATGTTTCGGTGTACGATATCCAACGGTCAAAAGCCGAAGCCGTCAGAGCAGCAGGCGCTGTTTGGCGCAATTCCATCTCAGAGGTCGCAGGTGAGGCGGATATCATCATGACCAGTCTGCCAGGGCCAAAACAGTTAGAATCTGTGATGTTAGGTGATGCTGGAGTAATTGCCCATGCCCGTCCCGCAACGATTTGGATTGATACTGGAACCAATTCCATAGAAATTATGACAAAGATTTCAGTCCTGGCTGGGAAACGGGAAATTGATTCCATTGCAGCACCTGTTTCTGGCGGGGCAAAAGGGGCTGAAACTGGCACGCTATCGATGTTTGTGGGTGGCAATCAACAGACCTTTGACAACATTAAGGGGATATTGGAAGCTATTGGTTCTCAGATTTATTATGTGGGACCACTTTCCCATGCTATCCTTTCTAAGTTACTGATTAATTATCTTTGCTTCATCAATACTAAAGCCTTGGGAGAAGTGCTATCTTTAGGCACAGAAGCAGGAATTGATCCCAAACAACTCACAAATATGATTCAAGCGGGTTCGGGTAGTAGCTGGGTGGCAGAAAAATTGCTTCCTTCGATTTTAGAAGGAAATCCGGGTCCAGCATTTACCTTGAACTTAGCTTACAAGGATGCGTGTTTAGTTGATGAACTCAATCAAACCTTTAAAACACCTCTAGAATTTTCAGAGCGTCTATGTGAGGTCTTACAACAGGCTTGTGCTACCTATGGTGGGGATAAAAGTTTTACTCGGATGATGGAGATTGAGTTTTAGCTTATCCGTATAATAAATAGTGAGTTAGATCCTCTCATCCTATGATGAATAATCCAGGTTACCGCTTATTCGCTTGGGGGGAACTTCAGTTATGACAGACATTTTACCGCTTATTCGCTTGGAGGGGACTTCAATTATGACAGACATTTTACCGGCTGATGGGGAAGCGGGGCTAAATAAAGCAGTAGATTTGCTCGAAAATGGGGACGTAGTGGTATTCCCCACGGATACTATTTATGGTATTGGAGCTAGTATCGCCAAGGAATCAGGTGTTAAAAAGATTTTTGAGGTAAAATCGCGCTCGCTACGGAAACCGATAATGATCTATGTAACCAGTTTTGAACAACTCCAACAAGTTGCTAAGGAAATTCCCGAAAGCACCCTCCAGTCGCTCCGCCAAATCTGGCCAGGAGCCATGTCTGGCATATTTCTTAAAACTGAAGTTGTTCCATCATTGGTGACATCGGGTAAAGACACAGTAGCAGTAAGAATCCCCAACCATCAGCTTTGTTTGGAATTGGTGCGTCAAGTTGGTCATCCTCTTGCCGTCACCAGTGCCAATATTTCTGCGATGGAGACTAAGAAAACGGCTCCCGAAGTAGCAGCACAATTGGGAGAGCGAGTGCGACTGGTTTTGGATGGAGGGCCAAACCCCGAACAACAACCTTCTACTCTCGTTGATTTTACAGAGTCACCGGCTCGGTTATTGCGTGAAGGGGCTTGGTCTTTCTCAAAACTACGCCAAGCGATTCCTGATTTGCAACCTATTCCTGAAAGCTGAGATTTTTCTCAAGAATCCGTCGCTTGCTATGGAAATAGTCTCTGTCTACTCAACAGTAGCGTAAATGACGGCACTGGTTTTGCATCCGAATGGCAGTGCGCCCATGCAAGATCCGGTGGTTGTCGAATATAACCATATCTCCTGATTTTAGGCTTTGTTTGAGCCAATATTGATCTGTATATAACTGCATTAGTTTTCTATAAGCGGCATAAAATGGCTCTACAACTCACATTCCGCACCCTATACTGTCACAATCGGTTATTCTTTAAAAGAAAAAGATAAAATAGAGTAAAATAATACACAATAAACAGAAAAAGATGTTTGAGAAGATAAAAATTTAGAAGGATGTGGGTTGATGAATGGACAGTCCCAGTAGCTTCGGTTAATTGGCGATTTAAATGGTTATAGTTATCTGGTTTTGTTCACCCGCAATCGGGAGAAACATATTGGTGGATATTACCTTTTGTGAATACAGAAATTTTTCATCAAGTTTTGGCTGATGCGTGCTCAACATTTTGATGTAGGGGATAACAAACAAATTATTTTAGCTCTAGACCAAGCTGGATGGCATACCTCTGGTGTACATCCCTCTAAAAAAGCAATCACAACAGTATCTAAGGTGACGTGAGTTTTGGCAACTCGCACAACGCCATACGAATCAGTCTTTATAGGTGTAGGTTCAAGAACAATTGCTAGGGTCATAGACTTTATCAGGTTTTCACTTCGTATACTACCAAACTAATACTTCAAGTAACCGTTCAGGGGGCTATCTGTAGTTCAACCAATCACCCCCCTGAACGGTTACTACTTCAAAGTGTTTTACTAATGTTTTCCCAAAAGTACTTTAGCACTTTCTACCGTTAAATAGGTTAACGTATTGATGATAATTCTACACCCATTATCAGATTTTATAGACAGTAATTTTGCTGTTACAGATTTTTCTCCTACCTATTATTATGAAGGGCGTTGTCCTCAAAGTGGCAAGCTACTGAAACTACCCCGCACAGCTTTGGTAGAGGCGATCGCACACGGTTTAATGCAAACCCTTGCTGTTAACGAGCGTTATTCTCAAGAAGGAAAAATGTATGGGGTATTACTGGTTGAACTTCCTTCCGGAGAACAAAGGATTCTCAAAGCGTTTTCTGGTCTTCTGTTTAGTCGTAGCACAGTCGAAGGTTGGGTTCCACCGATTCCAGGAAGAGACCAAGTTGCTTTCTTTGAAAGTCGCACACTGGCTGATTTGGAAGTTATAAAGCAAGAGCTTATAACTCTCCAGCAACTTCCAGAACGGGAATATTACAAAACACTATCTCAAGAATTTGAGCGGCGTTTGCAAGAAATGAGCGATCGCCATCAAGAGTGCAAACAGCAACGACAAAAAAAACGCCAAGAACTCTGTACAACACTCACAGATGAAGCGCTTACGGTTGCTCTTGAAAAGTTGAATGAAGAAAGTCGTCGTGAAGGAATGGAACGACGTAAACTCAAACGCCAACGAGATGAGGTGTTACAGCCACTCAAGCAGGTTATTGAAGCAGCAGATATAAGAATGCGCGAACTAAAACAGAAGCGCAAAGAACTGTCTCGCCAACTTCAAGCTCAAATGCACGCTGCGTATACCCTCACCAATTTTTTAGGGACATCCCTATCGTTACAAAACTTAATGCCTAGAGGGTCTATCCCTACTGGGACGGGAGACTGTTGCGCTCCTAAGCTTCTCCATTATGCAGCAACACATGGTCTAAAACCATTAGCAATGGCAGAGTTTTGGTGGGGAGCGTCCTCAAGTGATGGCGATAAAGTTCAAGGAGAATTTTACGGTGCTTGTGCGGAACGCTGTCAACCATTGATGGGTTTTCTACTGTCAGGATTACCAACAACAAATGTAGAGACTGTACATACACTGTCTTTACCTGTTGTTTATGAAGATAAATGGCTTATTGCTATTAACAAACCCGCAGGGCTACTTTCGGTTCCAGGGCGTTATCGCGATCGCCAAGATAGTGTCCTGACTCGCCTGCGTCAGATATTACCAGATGGAATGGAACTGATTACAGCACATCGCTTAGACCAAGAAACCTCTGGTATTCTTTTACTGGCTCGTAACTTACAAACTTACCGTCAACTCAGCCAGCAGTTTCAGCAACGCCAAGTTCACAAAGTTTATGAAGCACTGCTTTATGGTTCGGTCACCACAGACAGAGGCGTTATCGAACTTCCACTATGGGGCGATCCCCAAAATCGTCCTTATCAGCAAGTCAATTACCAGTATGGAAAACCTAGCGTAACTCAATTTCAAGTCATAGCTAGAGAAGGAAACTACACTCGCGTAGAATTTGTTCCCCTCACAGGACGCACCCATCAGCTTAGAGTTCATGCTGCTGATGCTAGAGGAATTGGGACACCTATATTGGGCGATCGTCTTTACGGATGTCGTACACAAGCACATCGATTGCATTTACACGCAAGAGAACTTGGCTTCAAGCATCCACATTTAGGAGAAATGTATTTACAAGCAAAGACACCTTTTTAAAGTTAGCGGTTGTACATTAAACTTTGTACCCAAGCATCATCTTCTGGAGTTAACTTTGGAGTACAGGGTCGGTTGTAGTCAATCGCAAGTTCCAGTCTAGCTCGGTCATAAACTTGATGTACTAGAGGTTGTAATTCCAAGAATGGTTCCTGTTCTCCTTTACGTAGAGGAACAGGGAAAGCTGGTATTGGCTGTCTTAAATTAAAAGCATACAATTGCGCTTTTGGACGTTGAGGACTCCGACTGATTAAAATGCGATAATCTGATGGAACTGAGCCAATCATGGGAAAAGGCTCGCCACCCCTTAATAAATCTATTTCAATTAAATGAGTTGCACTCATCAAAATCTTTTGTCGTTTTTGCAGATAAGCACTACGTCCTTCACCAGTACGTTTATTCTTAGGTGAAAGTAGTTCGATAGTCGTTATCACTTTTCCTGTAGCGCCTTCGCGAATTTCTAAAAAGCGTTCTTGAACTTCCTCTGCAATTGGAATCTCAACATTAAGAGGTTGTCTGACGGAGGCGAGAGTTGTTGCTTGAGTTGTTTTCATTACAGAAGCAGTGACAGACACATCTGGAATCCCAACTAATACACTGTCCCCAGCTTCGCTGAGATATACCCGCTTTTCCACAGCCACTCGGTAATCTCGACTCAGACAATCATCAAGCCCATCAGCAATTGCTACAATCATCCGACTGTGAAATTCTGACCAGAATTCTGGATTTTCCAGATAAGGATTCATGCCAGGAAAGGTCGGAGGCATGGTAAAACCTGAAATTAACTACTATTATGTTTATTGTACAAGACAAATAGAGAATTTTAGATGAATGTATAATTTGTTAACTCCCTTGTGGAAGTGGTCTTAAATCTCTCTCCCAAAGACCAAAAACTTTACATTAGACAGCTAGAGATAGGGTCAGTTGTTAAACGAAAAATCCTTCTTAATAACACGGTTACTGGTGTGCTTCCATATATGCTCGTAGCAATTGATTAATCTGTGTTTGGTAGCCCCGCCCCTGAGACTTAAACCACTCCAAGACATCACTATCAATGCGGAGTGTAACTTGAGTTTTAGCTTTTGCAACGGGCAAACCACGTTGCACCACTGCTTTAGCAAACATCTCTGGCGTAATCTCTGGGCAATCAGACAAGTCAATATCTTCGTCTGTCATTGCATCTAGCCGCTGCCAATCAGTTTGAGAGTTGTTCGAGGTAGACTCGCTGTTCATATTTCGTTGCCTTCCTTACAGAAATAATCCGGGTACAATCCTCACGCTCTGTATGCACAATGGCAATTACTCGCCGCTTCTAAAAACCTACGCATATCTAGGCACAAGTCCGTAAATATAGGCAAGTCCAACTCCACGGTGTAAGTTCGCTCAACTAGAAGTGCGTTTTCGCTTGCTTTGACCAGATTGCTCTGACCATTGCTTGACCACTAGTTCCCAGTTAGAGATCCTGTAATAATCGTGCCTACACGATATTTCAGAACGAGACTTAAGAATTTTATTCAGTTGATTCCACTGGCTCCACACGTGCAAACCATCCTTCACGGACAGATAGGCGGAGACGGAGCCTGGTAGTTTTTCTTTAAGTCGCATACCACGTCGTGCAATGGCTATACCTGCCGCTTCATCGCTAGCTAGACCATATTGCCGAACGTATTTCACTAATCCAATCGTGCTGGTATACGCGGGGTTAACCTTGAATAAATAAATTCCACGATTACTTAAAATGCTCTCAAGTAGCTCATAAAACCGAGAGTATGCCCAACTAGAAAGCATCCGAGCATACTTTCGCCCACGCTCTCTGAGTTGCTCTTTCTTTTCAGAAAAGTCTAGGCTTTCGCATACAACTGGGCAAGCAAAGGTAGCAGCGAGAGCCGCTAATTGTAAGCAAGCATCAACAATCTGCGCGTCTTGCTTGCCATTCGGCAATCCAGTTTGCAGTGGTATCTGTCCGTGAGCCTTGAGATTGCCATCGCGATCAACGTATGCCCAGCCGATAGAGCCTGGGTTCATGTCAATCCCAATGCATCCATAAGAGGAATGGCGAGAGACTTTTTCGACGGGCATCGGCGTAAACTGCACACCAGCATTCCACTTACCGTTTTTGTAGAAAAAATGCCAAGTCTTGCTGCCGTCTTTTGGTAATCTATTTATGTTCCTCTCAAAACTCCCCAATCTGGTTTGAACGTGCTTCCCAAACTTTGATTCTAAGCAAGCAGGCACTCGAAATCTGATGTATTCTCCATCCCACTGACAAGCTTGGTTCCCATAAGATTCGTCTTTGGAACCGACGACGAATACCTGATTCCTAGGAATGGTGGTATGAATTGGAGCCGTTTTCAAATGCTTGATTTGCTTTGTTAATAGGTCAGCCTTACGCTTTTTTTGGTGAATCTGAAAGCGTAAATGTTGCCAGTTCGTATCACGAAATTGAATCGAACAAGACAATGGAAATCGGCACCCAGTCTTTGACTCCTGCCATTTCTTTTTTGCGTAAAACTTAACAGAATCAGATAGCTTCTTTTTCTCAGTGGTAATCCAATTGTTAATAGACTTTAACTTGCCGAACATTGTCTTTATATGAAGCGCTCTGTGTTCAATAGATGCTTCTACTGCACCACTAGCAAAGCTAATTACGCCGCCAGCGTGTCGTTTTGAAATCCCGTAAGTTTTTTGTAAGTAAGTGTTCCAGCTAGATTTATTGAATGATTGACCAGATAATAAATAGTTTGCTGTCTCACACGCTGCTTTGTGAAATACCGGACTGTAAGCAGCCAGAAACATTTCAAACTCTGTGAGTCCTAAACTATTTAATTCTTCTGCTGGAGTTGGTAATCCTTTAACATATGTGAGAGTTGACATTTATTTCTCCATTCCTAGCCTTCAGTTAAGGGTATTTTTTTTATCCATTCTCTTACTGCTTGTGATTTTGTCCAACCTTCTTTTAACGCATAATTTTCTAACTTCTGCATTTCTTCTTCAGTTAACTGGACTTTCAACCACTTCTCTCTGTATCTCATTCTTTTCTCCTCCTTCTGTCTACAGATTACCCGCAAATTACCCACACAACAAGTAGAGAGAACCGAACAAAAGCCGAACAAAACACATATTTGAACCAAAAAATCTAGGTAATATTCATGGTTTTGCATAGATATGCCCAGATATCATCAAGCAGCAGTCACCCCTTGTAACAGACCAAATGTGACAAACCGCTGCTCCCCATAGCTATAGCGATCGTCCTCAACAGTCAAAATATCGCCATCAAACACAGCTGGGATATCAACAAAATCAATTCCATGCTTACGGAGATTTGCAAGACGCTTTGCTTCATCCCATTCGTATTCCATGCCTAATGACAGTTACAATAACCAATTGTAACTACAAACGTTACCCAATGCAGAAGTTGCACCATCAGAAGAAACCCAGCCGCGTTATAACACTTGGGGAAAACCTACGACTAAAAAATCAATAAGTAATGCAATTACTAGAATGCGACAATTGCAGCGAGAAGTGGCGTTGGATAAAACGTCAATCCGCTCCATGATAGAAGAGGGGCGATTATGACGCAGCTTATTTGGAGTTAGCGCTGCAGTTGGGATTGCCATTGGCAACACTTGATACCCGATTAGCTGAAGCGGCTAGGATCTGTGGCGTGGAGTTGGTCGTTGTTGATGAGGAAACGCCTTAAAGCGGGGGTACGGTTGTTCTCACTGACAATGTCTGGTTTAGTAGTATTTCATAATTCTTTCATTTTTTATTCTTATGGTAGATTTTCTGTGGTAGATTGAGAAAGAATAATGAAAAAATTATGAAAAAAATAAGTAAAAATGACTTTCAATAGTTTCCGAATATGGCGATCGCACTGCATACCCGCATTCGCTGTTACATTTGGACTACTATTAGGATTTTGCCTAAGTGGATGCAGTCCCACATCCCCAAGTCAGCAGTCCCAGGTTGTTGCAACGCCAGAAGCTACCAATGCTGTCAATCCAGCCAAAAAAGACAAAAAGGTAGTTCTAACCACATTCACAGTCTTGGCTGATATGGTTCAGAATGTGGCGGGGGACAAGGTGATTGTTGAATCAATTATCAAACCCGGTTCAGAAATTCACGGTTATGAAGTGACACCTAGTGATTTAGTCAGGGCGCAATCGGCTGATATCATTTTTGATAATGGTTTGGGTTTGGAACGTTGGGCAGAAAAATTTTACAATAGCGTTCCTAATGTTTCCCATATTACCTTAAGTGATGGTATTAAACCTGTAGACATTGCGGAGGATGCTTACAAAGGGAAACCGAATCCCCATGCGTGGATGTCGCCACAAAATGCTTTGATTTACGTAGAAAATATCCGCAAAGCATTGGTAGATTTAGATCCAGCCAATGCAGAGACTTTTAATGCTAATGCTCAAGCATACAGTCAGAAGATTCAGGAAATTGACCAAAAACTGCGAAAAGAGGTGTCAATCGTTCCTCTAGAGAAACGCTATATGGTTAGTTGTGAAGGAGCTTTTTCCTACATCACCCGCGATTATGATTTGAAAGAAGTCTATCTGTGGGCGGTGAATTCGGAACAACAAGCTACCCCGAAGCAGGTAGAAAAGGTAATTAACACTGTTAAGAAAAATCAAATCCCTACAGTTTTCTGTGAAAGTACAGTGAGTGATGAAGCCCAAAAAGAAGTAGCGAATGCTACAGGCACAAAATTTGGTGGAGTGTTCTATGTAGATTCTCTCTCTGGAGAGAACGGACCAGCACCGACTTATCTTAAATTAATTGAATATAACGTGAACACCCTAATTAAAGGTTTACAGGGGAATTAGGGGAAATGGAGATAGGGTATTGGTAACAAAAACTAATAATTAATAACTAAGGACTAATGACAAATAATGAACAACTCAATCAGTATTGATATTGAAAATGTGACAGTCGCCTATCACGGTAAGGTAGCCCTGCATAGCGCATCTTTGAAACTCAAACCTGGTTCGATTAGTGGATTGGTAGGGATGAATGGTAGTGGAAAATCAACCCTTTTTAAAGCGATTATGGGGTTTGTGAAGCCAACAACGGGTAGGGTATTAATTGATGGTTTGCCAATTAGAATGGTGCAAAAAAAGAACCTAGTAGCGTATGTACCACAGTCGGAAGAAGTGGACTGGAATTTTCCTGTCAGTGTGTATGATGTAGTGATGATGGGACGCTATGGATATATGAATATATTGAGAATTCCTAAAGCAAAAGATAAACAGGTGGTGAAGGAAAGTTTGGAGAGAGTTCAGATGTGGTCGATGCGCGATCGCCAAATTGGAGAACTTTCTGGAGGACAAAAGAAACGTGCTTTTTTTGCGCGTGCTTTGGCGCAACAGGGAACAGTCCTACTCTTAGATGAACCCTTCACAGGGGTAGATGTCAAAACAGAAAAAACCATGATTGACCTATTACTTGAATTGCGAGAACAAGGTCATACAATTCTGATTTCTACCCATGACTTAGCATCAATTACCACCTTCTGCGATCAGGTTGTCTTGATTAACCGCACTATCTTAGCCTACGGTGATACTTCTGAAGTTTTCACAGAAGAAAATCTCACTCGCACTTTTGGTGGTTCAGTGGGTGATTTATCCTTAAGTAGAAGTCGTTTAACTCATGAAAATCAAGAGGAAATGTAATGGAATTAGTACAGTGGTTTGCTGCACCGTTGCAATATCAATTCATGGTTAAGGCAATTCTCGTTAGTGCTTTAGTCGGTGTGGTCTGTTCAGTACTATCATGTTACATGACCCTAAAAGGTTGGGCACTAATGGGGGATGCCGTTTCTCATGCTGTGATGCCTGGGGTAGTGATTGCTTATATATTAAAAATACCTTTTGCTGTCGGTGCATTTGTGTTCGGTGTAGGTTCGGTTATCGCCATTGGTTTTATTAAAGCACTGACGAGAATTAAAGAAGATACAGTCATTGGACTCGTATTTACAGGTTTTTTTGCATTGGGTTTGGTACTGGTTTCTAAAACACCCAGCAGTATAGATTTGACACACATTTTGTTTGGCAATGTTCTAGGAATTTCTCAACCAGATATTATCCAGACAGTCATTATTAGTGTTATTACTTTAATCACAATTGCAGTCCTTCGTAAAGACCTATTGTTATTTTGTTTTGACCCTACCCATGCGCGTTCCATTGGCTTAAATACAGGAATGCTCTACTATATTTTGCTATCATTACTATCTTTAACTGCTGTCGCTGGACTTCAAACTGTGGGGATTATTCTTGTGGTGGCGATGTTAGTGACTCCAGGTGCGACTGCATATTTATTAACTGATCGCTTTGACCACATGATGCTGATTGCGATCGCTTCTGGAGTCTTTTCGAGCGTCATGGGGACATATGTTAGCTATTATATTGACGGTGCAACAGGGGGTTGCATTGTAGTGTTGCAAACCCTGCTGTTTATTGTGGCGATGATATTTGCACCTAAGCATGGTTTGTTAGTTAGGGCAAAAAAACGATAATTACGGATCGAGCTGTCTTAGCAACTAGCTGCCCGGAGTAAAGAAACTTCATAATTAATGTGGTAGACCACTCGTACACAAAGCAAAACTGGGTGCCACAAGAAAAAGCTGAAGATTTTTTGATTGGGAAGTCCCTGAACTCAAAAACTAACAGATAACTTTTCTGTGTGTTGTTAAATCAATCCAATGAGCCCATCCAGAGGGAGCAAGGATAAAATAAAAACA
>JAWQFQ010000047.1:0-13669 GCA_035967975.1 Scytonema sp. PMC 1070.18 | reverse complement strand
GAACGTTTGATAGCTTATTTGCAATCTCAAGGTATCGATCCGAATAATTTGCCCACAGACTAAAAATATACTTGGCGCGGTCATAAACTGAGCTTTTGTTTGAGCTAAGACACTTGCTACTACTAGCTCTTGGCTGATGGCTGATAGCTAAAAGCTGACCGCTCAAAGTATAGTTTAAATCTCCTACTTTACAGTATGGGGATTAACTGGTCACTGGTCAGTGTTATTTACAGGTGCAGCTTGCTGGGATCGCTCTTGATGAAGGCGTAGAGTCTGAGACAGGGGAAAAACTCTAGCTTCGCGGGTATTCTCTAACGCGTCTGGGGACAAGTCTGCTGCAGAGATCCAAGAATTGACCTGATTTTCTCCACTATTCATGGACTTTTTCCCCACAAGCGATTGGTGTACTTAAGAATTTTCCTCGATTATTTTACTCAAAATTTTGTTCTTTGGCAATACCTTAGCCAATTTCAGAGCAATACCCGTGAATAAATTTCATCAGTTCTCCTAAACACTCTCAATCAAGTGCTTTTAGGAGTTTTTATCGCATCTCATACGAAGTTGTCAAAGATAGTCTCTTCACAATTCGTATAATTTGAACCCAACTTTTCATAAAGCCGCTTGGAGTTGACGGGGTATATCCTACCATCAACTCGGTTACGAACAAGCGGCAATTACAGACTTACAAAAGGGAGCATCAACAACTTTCATCCTTATTAGAAATTACTTTGATTAAATCAGACATTTTTTTCGGAGATATCCATTATAATCAATCAAGCTAGACACCCACGGCAAATGGTTAGATACTTACCTCAAACACGAGCCAATTCGTCCCAGAGACATTTACCGACCCTTGAAAGTGGCGATCGCCTAACTCGCCCCGAATTTGAACGGCGATATGCGGCTGCACCCCATATCAAAAAAGCAGAACTGATTGAAGGAATTGTTTACGTGGCATCTCCTTTAAGACACGAGCAGCATGGCAAACCCCACAGTCGGGTCATAACTTGGTTGGGAGTCTACCAATCACTGACTCCTGGTGTTGACTTGAGTGATGCTCCAACGGTTAGACTAGATTTGGATAACGAACCCCAGCCAGATGCAGTGCTGTTTATTGAACCGGATGCGGGCGGACAAACCCGTTTGAGCAGCGATGGTTACATTGAAGGATCTCCCGAATTGATTGTTGAAATTGCTGCAAGTAGTGCCGCTATTGATACAGGTAGCAAAAAGCAGGTTTATCGCCGTAATGGTGTGTTGGAGTACGTAATCTGGCAATCTTACGAGAATCAAATTCAATGGTTTTGCCTGATGGATGGCGACTATCAATTGCTATCTCCCGGTGCAGATGGAATTATTCGTTCTCAGATATTTCCAGGTTTGTGGTTGGCAGTGGAGGATCTGTTAAACAATCAGATGGTACGAGTGTTAGAGGTGGTGCAAGCAGGGTTAAAGTCACCGGAACATACTGCGTTTGTACACCGATTGAAGAAATAGGAGGGCGGGTACAACGTCGGTGCTGCTTTTGGTGGTGGTGTCATGGAGTGTATAGTTAAGTGATTTCAGGTATTGTGGATGATGGACACGCCATTATTACCATCCCATTTCGGATTATCGCGCTGACTTCCCGATTAAGTTCGTTGTAGACACAGGATTTACAGATGAGCTTTGTCTACCTCCAGAAGCAGTCGCGTTACTAAACCTTCTGGTGAAAACTTTACTAGAAGTAGCTTCTAAACGGTTCCACAAGAATACCTAGAATTTGATCAAGTTGAATAATAAAGTACTCAGTCAAATCAATTTTGACTAAATGGTTCTCTAACATTAAAAATTTCCAGTTTGTACCCGTTGAAACAGCACCATAAACAATTTGTTGCTCTTTTCCCTTACGGGTGTTAAATATTTGCGCCGCTACCATTTGCGCTACACACTGTCCTAACCCAACTCGGATATCATTATCTTTTGCCTCTACTATAGTCAGCACCGGAGCTGTAATCAGTGATTGATTGGCTGTAGCACTAAGTATAAAGTCGCACGCTCCTGTCAAACCCTTAGAATCATCTACATTAAAAGTATTACCAGAGAAATAACCTAGTTGGTAATTAAAGATACGTCGTACTTCTAGCAAAATTGGTGTAATAATCAACTCAGATCTAGCCTTTTCTGTACTAATACTAGCAGCTAAGTCTAGAGTCTCATCAAGAGTTTGTTTGAGGCGCTCAGAAGGTTCAACGGGAGCGATCGCGCTAAACAGATGGGGAATATCTTCAACTGTCAAATCCAGAGCGGAGACCGCTTGCTCAATACTTTTAAAGTCACTGTATGACATACATATTGGCTTTGAGATGGGCAACACTGCCTGCACTACTACTTTACTACAACTAACTTTATCTTTAAAACGTTGTCAATTTTACGAAAATGATTATAGTAAGCGATCACCTACCTCAATGCAAGTGGACAGAGAAGTGAGTGAATACTGTACTAATACTTTTTATCTTTCGTTTTCCGTTGTGAGAAATGAAAGATAAAGAGGTCGTTGATGCAGCTGGTACTCTCAGAGTTGAAGTCCGGTGAAACCCGGTTTCACAGAAGTTACCTCATATCTTGCACCTAGGTCAAAACCCTGGTTTCTTGAGAATGACGACGCTAAAAAAGCTTAATTCTTCGTTTAGAAACCCGGTTTTTCGGGTCTTGTTGAGAATGGTGCAAGATGTCAGTTACCGGGTTTCTCCTGCATTGCTATTCCTTGCAGTATTGCGTTCCACAAGAAATGTTTGGAAACTTTTTTATTTAGAAGTCTCTGAACTCACCAACAACGCAACAGGGAAGTGTTTCAGTGCTTTGCTCATCAGTAAAGTTTCATCAACTTGAACTGATTGTTCCGTAATTGCATTTTTCCAAGTGGAAGGTGCGTTTGCAGGTAATTTCACGCTAGTGTCCTCCCAAACTTTTTGACCGATAGGATATTCCCCTGGTTGAATTAAGCGAGTAAAAAAGCGAGGTGCAATGGTAACAACCATTTTATTTTCATAACTTCTTGCAAAAGCAAGAATATGCTCTTTAAACTTGCCATTCACCTCTAAAGGTATATAATCACCTTCATTAAAAATATCTAAATTTTCGGTTCTGGCTTTTAAACTTTGAAGAATCAAAAATAGCTTGATTCTAGCATCTTGTCTAGTTGCCAATAAATCATCTATCAACTTGAGAATATCTTGCTTTACTTGTTCCTGAATTGTTTTTAAGTAAGCCTGACGAGTATCAAAATCAACCGGACGGCGATTGTCGGGATCGACTAAGCTGAGATCCCATAATTCAGTTCCTTGATAAATGTCTGGAATTCCAGGAGAGGTAATTTTCAGCAAGGTTTGAGACAAGGAGTTGAAAATACCGTATTCAGCAATTTGTTTTTGGAAGGGAATAAACTCTTTTAAAAAGGGATTATCTGACGAAGGATTTAGTACTGCTGTGACAAAATCCATGAAACCATTTTCATAAGTTTCGTTTTGTCGTAGCCAAGCCGTATAAACTTTTGCTTCTCTGATCGCTTTGAGTAAATAATCTTTTACTCGATCTGTATAAGTGAGCTGTTCGTCTTCAGAACAAGGAAAAGTACCCACTAGCGTTTGATAGAAAAGATACTCGTCGTTTTTATCAGGTATGCTTAAACGCTTACCAGTCTTTTTATATGACTTGTTAATTTCACTCCAGGTGCGAACTTGTTTTTGCCATTCTTCAGGAATTTCTGACAGAACATTGAGTCTTGCTCTGGTATCCTCGCCGCGTTTGGTATCATGAGTGGAAGTTGTATTCATAGCATAAGGCCAACCAGCTTGCCGTTTCTGATTGAACTCATGAAACTCTGATGTGCTAATGCCAAAACGACCCGGTTCACCTCCAACTTCATTTAAAGACGCAAAGCGATTGTAGACATATAATGCCGTGTCTTCAACCCCTTTCGCCATCAGAGGTCCGGTGTACTGTTGCACTCTCATGACAAAGTATAGCCACTGGTCTTTCTCTGTTTGTGTGAGAAAATCATCGTATTCTAGCAATAGCAATTTCTCAATAAAGTTCAATTCATTATTGAGAAAAGGTGTGTGAACTTTAGAAGATTCAATCACTTCCTGAATATAGGTGCGATCGGTTTCAGATATACCTTCATAATTGATGTAGGTTCGATAAATAGGAAATCGGGTGATAACTTCTGCAAGTGCTCGTTTCAAACCATTGATTGTAAAGTCACTACCATACCGATAATTACCTGCTATTGTCTTCAAGAGAAAAGCAAGATTATCAATATCACCAGCCAAATTTCTTTCTATGATTAAATGCTTTTTCTCTGGAACTATTTGTTCAAATGTTGTTTTGTTTCCAGTAAACTCCCAATAAATTAAAGTGAACTTATCTTCATTTTCTGTTTCGCAAAAAATTCCATTGATATAATTTAAGTAATCATAGCCAGAAGTTCCTTGAACTGACCAGTTACTTGGTAAATTCTCTCCTGATTGCAGAATTTTTTCAACGGTGATGTAGGTATCACCTGTTTTTTCTCTCAGTCTTTCTAAATATTGTGTCGGGTCATATAAACCATCAATATGGTCTATTCGCAATCCAGTGAACTTACCTTCGTTCACAAATTTGCAAATCAAATCGTGCGTGTTTTTAAAAACTTTTAAGTCTTCTATTCTAACAGATATCAATTCATTAACAGTAAAAAACCTTCTGTAATTCATCTCTTCCGCCCCAACTTTCCAATAAGAAAGGCGAAAGAATTGTTGGGAAAGTAAGTTTTCTAACAAATTAAAACTTTCTGGTTTACCCGGTTCACCATTAAAGAGCTGCAGGTTTTCATCAATGAATGTTTTTACCTCAGGGTTATCTGTGTAAAGTTCCCAAAGTAGACCTTTGACAAAAGCCGCTTGGTCTAAACGTTCTTGGGACGTCACTTCTGAAGAAACATTTTTGACCATATAGAGGATACCAAGCAGTCTCACAAAAGTTGGATGTCTTCTACCTAAACTTCTTGCTAGTTTTCCTAAATTTTGAGTCAAAAACAGAGCATATGATTCTAAATTGAGAGATATTTTTAAACTATAGTAATTGATACTTAGTCCTTTCTCCTCATAGTTTAATTGAATTTGCCCATTCTCTAAAGAAGTTGCATAAAAGTCACCTAGCAACGGAGTTAAAATGGGATTGCGATTGCTTGCGAAAGGATAATTCCAAGCAATATCAAAGTAGTCAATATAGATAGAGTCAGGTCCATTTTCGAGAACGTCCATAAGATATCTATTTTGACTATCATAAGCCATATGATTGGGGACAATGTCTTGTAACCAACCCATCTTATGTTGCTTTAATTCTTGCTGTAAGGCTTCAAAAGCTTCCTCCGACCCCAATTCTGGATTAAGCTTTGTAGGGTCAACAACATCGTAACCGTGGGTACTCCCCTCTCTGGCTTTAAAAATGGGAGAAGCATAAAGGTCAGAAATTCCTAATTCTGCTAGGTAATTTGTAATTGTTTTTGCTGATTCAAAGTTAAATGCAGAATTGAATTGAATTCTATAAGTGGCTGTTGGAATTCGCATGATTAGTTGTTGGTTGGTTAGTGGTTAGTGGTTAGTGGTTAGTGGTTAGTGGTTGGTTTTTAGTTGTTAGTTGTTAATAGTGAGTCTTCAAAACAACTAACTACTATCTATTATCTACTATCCACTAACCACTATCTACTAACAATTACTTTGATAAAGTATGAAACTTTGAGAAGGTAGCGTTAATTCCTGCTTGTGACTGAGTTTATCTGGTAGTGAAGAATCAGAACCTTGCCATTTTTTATCAGCAGAATCTAAAATTTTTTCCCAGTTATTTTCTGGTATTGAAGGACTGAATGTAACTTCGCTTTTGTTAAAATTCATCAAGCAGAATATTTGATTGCTTTCCGCCCATCTGCGCCACCACACAATTTTTTCGGCTTCGAGAAAGCCTACTTCTATACTGTCGCGATCGCGCCTAACTAGCGCCGGAATTGTATTTCGCAATTGAATCAGTTGTTGATACCACTTCCAAAGAACTTGATGTTTTCCTTCTTTACGTTTTTCCCAGTTCAGTTTGCACTGACAATAAGTGTCTATAGATTCTGGATCGGGTGGTTCTCCGATCGCATGAAAGGCTGCAAACTCTTGTTTACGCCCTTGTCTGACTGCTCTAATTAAATCCGGGTCGGAGTGGCTCACGAAGTAAATAAAAGGTGCTTCTTCACCATACTCTTCACCCATAAATAACAGGGGAATGTACGGAGAAAGTAAAAGGGCTCCAGCAGCAAGTTTCTGGGCTTCAAAAGATACAAGATGTGATAACCGCTCACCCAACATTCTGTTACCAACTTGGTCGTGGTTTTGGATACAAACGACAAATTGATTTAGAGGGCGATCGCACGTCGAGTTCCCATGAAAACGTTTACGATGTTGTGAATACTTCCAGTCGTATACAAAAGTATCGCTGTAAGCTTTTGCTAAGTGTTCGCACTTGCCATAATCTTCATAATACCCAGTTTGTTCCCCTGTTACCATTGTATGTAGGGCGTGGTGGAAGTCATCACTCCACTGTCCATCAATTCCATATCCTCCTGACTCCACAGGACGAACAACACGAGGGTCGTTTGAATCGCTTTCTGCAATGAGGTAAAATTTTCTTCCCTGTTCCTCTGAAAGTGCATTAACATTTTCAACAAGTTCTTCCAAAAAATGTTTAGCACCTAAATCGTAGATGGCGTGAATAGCGTCTAAGCGTAGTGCATCTATATGGTAGTCTCGTAACCAGTACAAAGCGTTTTGAATAAAAAAGTTCCGCACATCATGGCTGTGAGCATCATCAAAATTCATTGCACTGCCCCAAGGAGTGCGATAAGTTTCTGTAAAGTAGGGGGCAAAAACGTTTGTATAATTCCCTTCCGGGCCAAAGTGGTTGTACACTACATCTAGAATTACGGCAATTCCCTCTTGGTGACATATGTCAACTAGCCGTTTCAATGCAGCGGGATCGCCATAAGAGGTTTGGACGGCAAACGGATACACTCCATCATAGCCCCAATTCCGGTAAGCAAGATTACCCTCCGCATTGCGATCGCCTGGAAACTGAGCAATTGGCATAATTTCAATTGCATTCACCCCTAACTCTTGTAAATCCTTTAACCGAGGAATAATCGCTTCAAAAGTCCCTTCTGGGGTAAAAGTACCGACATGCAACTCGTACATAATCATGTTTTCCACAGGAATACCAGCCCAACTGCTGTCATTCCATGAAAAACTATGGTCAATCACCTGTGAAGCAGCATGCACACCTGAAGGCTGGTAATTTGAGGCTGGGTCGGGTCTGCTTTCCGCATTATTTAATTGATAGAAATAGAACGTTCCTGGATGAATATTATCAGCCACTATCTGCCAGTATCCACCCTCCTGCTGCTGCATGGGAAGCAAGCGATTATCGGGCGAGACTATTTCTAACGCTACGGCTTCTGATTTGGGTGACCAAACCCGAAATGCACAACGACCATCACCTAAATAATGAGCACCTATTTTCATAAGAAGTCCTGAGTGAGTAATCACAGGGTATGCAGTGTTACGATGTGGAGTGTAGGGCAGATTTGGCACTACCCCCTACACCCTACCCCCTACACCCTTAGCCTAAACGACGTAGTACCACCATTGATCGCGCTACCACTGGTACCGTTTGCTTACCTGTGTAACGCTTTTCCTCTTGAACAAAGCGAGGCTCTTTGGTATCAATCACAACAAGCCAGTCCCGGCTCTTCATACCATTGGGTAGGCAAAATTCTATGGTTTCATAGTGAGCATTAAAGAACAAAAGAAAACAATCATCGCTGACACGTTCTCCTTTAGGACCAGGACTGGGAATTTGGTTTCCATCCAAGAAAACCGCAATTGCTTTAGAATAATCTACCTCCCACTGTTCTTGAGTCATTTCACTACCATCAGGATTGAACCATTCAATATCGCTGATTCCTTTACCATGAATGGGTCTACCTTGAAACCACTTCCGGCGTCTAAATACCGGATGCTGATGACGGAAGTAGATTAGTTCGCGAGTAAAATTCAGTAAATCATCATTTGCTGTTTCCAAATCCCAATCAAACCAGGAGATATCATTATCTTGGCAATAGGCGTTATTGTTACCTTTTTGAGTCCGTCCCAGTTCATCTCCTCCCAGTAACATTGGGATACCTTGGGAAAGCATCACAGTGGTTAAGAAGTTACGCCGTTGTTGTTCCCGCAATTGCAAAACATTTGGATCATCTGTTTCACCTTCCATCCCACAATTCCAAGAACGATTGTGGTTTTCCCCATCTCGGTTGTCTTCCCCGTTAGCCTCATTATGCTTATGGTTATAGCTAACAAGGTCGTTTAAGGTAAAACCATCATGTGCTGTTATGAAGTTAACACTCGCATTCGGTCGTCGTCCATTCGGTTGAAAATATAAGTCCGGGCTACCAGAAAAACGGTATGCAAATTCCCCCAATGTACTTTCTTCACCACGCCAAAAGTCTCGCACTGTATCGCGATACCTACCGTTCCACTCAGACCAAAGCACGGGGAATTGACCAACTTGATAACCACCAGTTCCCAAATCCCAAGGTTCAGCAATCAGCTTCACACCAGCTAACACTGGATCTTGATGAATAATGTCAAAGAAAGCTGCCAGACTATTGACTTCATACAGTTCTCGTGCTAAGGCAGATGCTAAGTCAAAGCGGAAACCATCTACGTGCATTTCCAAGACCCAATATCGCAAGCTATCCATAATTAATTTCAGGACCTGGGGATGGCGTACGTAAAGAGAGTTACCGCAGCCTGTATAATCCATGTAATAGCGTGGGCTCTCATCAACTAAACGGTAATAAATGGAGTTGTCGATACCTCGAAGAGACAGAGTTGGACCTAGATGATTGCCTTCGCCTGTATGATTATATACAACATCCAAAATCACTTCTATTCCGGCTCGGTGCAGTGCTTTCACCATTTCCTTAAATTCGGTGACCTGCTGTCCTATGGAACCACTGGAACTGTAGCCTGAGAAAGGCGCGAAGTAGTTAACGGAGTCATAGCCCCAATAATTTTTTAGCCCTTTATCAACTAAATGCCCTGGAAGGGAGAGGAAGTGATGAACTGGCATAAGTTCAACTGCTGTAATCCCCAGCCTTTGAAGATGCTCGATCGCTGCTGAATGAGCCAGTCCAGCATAAGTCCCGCGTAGCTCTTTTGGAATATAAGGCTGTAGATTAGTAAAACCCTTGACGTGAACTTCATAAATCACTGTTTCGTGCCAAGGGGTTCGCAGCAATTGGTCGTCTTCCCAGTCAAAGGATTGATCTACAACAACAGACTTTGGTATCAAATGACCACTGTCTAGATTGCAGAAAGATAAATCTCCTTCAGGAGAGTCCCATAAGTAGCCGAAAAGCTCTTGACCACTGACAACATCACCATCAATCGCTTTTGCATATGGGTCAATTAACAACTTGTTAGGGTTAAACCGATGACCTTCGTTGGGTGCAAAAGGACCATGCACTCTATACCCATACCGTTGTCCTGGTCCTACTCCTGGTATATAACCGTGCCAAATGAAATTACTTACTTCCGTTAGTGTTAGGCGTGTTTCTTGGTCATCTTTATCAAATAAACAAATCTCTACACTTGTTGCGTTTTCCGAAAACAACGCAAAGTTTGTACCTTTTCCATCCCAAGTTGCCCCCAAGGGATAAACATTTCCTGGCCAGAGTGCTAAATACATAATATTTAATAATCTTTACTCGTATAAAAGACTTCAAGGAGGCGCTTGTGTTAATTATTTGCTACAATCAGTTTCTTCCGAGCCTATCTGTAGGTGGATGTTTGATCGTGAAATAACTGAAAGCGAGTTAACGACGATGTACGCCTTGTGACAGAGAGGGATTATATAGCTGCTTTACTGCGACATATTAACACGTTCTAGTACTCTTTTGACTTTCTTTTGAAAAAGAAGTTAGGCTCAAGGATGGAAGTAAAATGCTGTTCCCAAAACAGCATAGGTCATGAGCAACAAAACACCCTCTAACCAATTGGTGCGACCATCAGCACTAATTGAGTTCGTAATTACCACCGCCATAGCTACTGCAACAAGTTCAAAAGGGTTGAAATTTAAGTTCATTGGCTGACCTAACGCCCAACCGACTAACACTAAAAAAGGAGCTACAAATAAGGCTATTTGCAAACTTGAGCCTACAGCAACAGCAACGGCTAACTCCATTTTGTTTTTGAGGGCGAAATTAACACAAGTGAGGTATTCTACAAATCCGCCAAATAAGGGGATCAGAATAACTCCTGTAAACAAACTCGTTAAACCCAGAGTGGAAATCGTTTTTTCTATGCTCTCAACTAGGATGTCAGATATAAAGACGAGTACGATGGTACAGACTAGTAAGATGAAAATTGATGACCCTACGTTAACTTTCTCTTGGCTTGCTTCTATCTTCTCACTATCGTTTTCGTCCTCTACTAAATACAAGTGTTTGTGTGTTTTAATTGAGAACAATAACATTAGACAGTAGAATGTCAGCAATAATATAGAGGCCGTGTAAGAAAAGTTATTTAAAGTTTCGGGCTGCAAACCATTAGAAGTAAATTGAATGGCAGCAGGGGTTAAAACAACAATAACTGCTAAAGTCAGTGATGAAGAGTTGATACGAGCTACGGCGGGTTGAAAAGTTTGTTCGCTGTAACGAGACCCACCGATAAGAATTGCAAGCCCTAATGCTAAAAGCAAATTTGCAATTATCGCACCGGTTAAGCTGGCTTTTACCACATCAACTAATCCAGCCCGAAGTGCAACAATTGAGATAATCATCTCAGTCGCATTACCAAAAGTTGCATTGAGTAAACCACCTAAAGCTGAACCGATAACTTTTGCTATGGTTTCGGTAGACTGAGCTATCAATGCTGCTAAGGGAATAATTGCTATGCCCGAAGTTAAAAAGATAATTAAAGGATTTAAATGTAGCCATTGTGCTGTTATTGCAATTGGCACAAAAACCAGCATTGATAATAGTATAATATTTTTATTTTTCATGAGAAGTCTCTAGATTGATGAGCTAATGCTTGTATATCTGCACGCAATTGTGAAATTTCATGTCGGAGTGCTTCTAAAGACTTAGTCCCTGCTATCTCCGCTTCTTCGTCTTCAGCATCGCGTCCTATAAAAAACGTGGCGAGTACTGCTGTTACATAACCGAATACAGCAGAAGAATACAAAGCTAGTATAAAACACAACACTCTTCCTTCAGGTGTTTGAGGCCAATATTCTGACCCCATTGTTGTCATAATCATTGCGGTCCACCACAGCGCAACGCCGTAGCTATTCAAACCATTGCCTTCTGGAAGGTTCTCAAATGCATACATCCCAGCAGCACCTATGAGTGTGACAATTAAACTGAGCAAGACCACATAGCCAAATCCACGGCGGTTGAAACTTGCCCCTAAAGCACGCATACCTTGATTTGTTCGGGTTATCACGCGAAGCAATTGCAAACCACGTGCTGCCCTTGCTGTATGAAGCAAACGTACAATGTACGCAAGTCTGAAAAGGCGTAAAGCTGGCAGTATGAGGGCGATCGCTGTGAGCCAGTTGGTTTTTATGTATCTTAATTTACGTGGAACAATAGTAAATTCAATTATAAAATCTAAAATAAATAAGAACCAAATGCTGTTGCTTACGATTTGAAGTAGAGGACTGAGTCCCTGAGTGACTTCCACAATAAAAAGCCCTAGCCATGCAAAGCTTAAAACCAGCATTGGCACCTCTAGCCAGTCTTCGATCTGTTGCAGAATCTCATACCGTTCTTGATGAAATACCTGTTTCTCTGTACTACTTTGGTTGTTCATCTCTCAATTATTCTACAATAACGCAACTTTAACTAGCTTTAAACTGTTTGCAGATTAAAGTATAGACAGAATACGCTGACACAAAATTTAATCTAATAGCTCAGATAATGCATCTATCCATAGTGTCATCGTTATAATGACTCCCTTTCAGCCGAAAGATGACCTATTTCAATGAACCGCCTTCCCTCCGGAACGCTGACGCGAACGCTTAAGTAAGCTACACACAGCGTCTGGTAACAGGAGAAGAGAACAAAGAGGACAAGCACATCGGTAATCTTATAGCACTGAAGGGAGTCGTCATTCAAGGTAACTGAAGTATTGATGGGGTCAAAAATTAAGAGGAGCGATCGCGGATGCTGCGATCGCCTATGATTGACTAAGATAAATTTGCTACGGGACGATTAAGTTGTTGAACAATCCAATCTCTAATGACCTCGTACACTTCATCAGCCACTTCGTCAAGATTGTGATCGGCATTTGGATATAAGATGAGGCGCTTGGGTTCGAGTGCAAGCTGATATATATGTCGCGAGCAGTTGGGTGATAGGATGCGATCGTTTGTACCGTGCAGCAACAGCAGTGAACATCTTGTCGCCAGTTCAGTTGCTCTATCTGCACCGTAAGATTGAGTAGCGATGGTGATAACAGTACGGACGTCTGGTGATTGGACAGCAGTTTCTATTACCACTGCACCTCCAAGGGAGTGCCCAACTAAGGCTAATTCTTTAATCCCCTCGTCTTGTAAATAAGTAATACCAGCTAAAACATCTAGAATTGATTCCTCTAAATTTGTGGGATTGCGGTAACGAACTCGCAGAGAGGCGATTGTTTCTTTTCTGAGAGTCTCACATAATAAAGGATATAATCCACGCGCAGGTGTATCCCAATCCCCACCAACACCTCCAACCCAAATCACAGCTTTTTCAGCGCCTTCTACCGGATAGTAGCGGCAATGAATTGAACCCCGACTCGTTATGAGTTTTACTGGGTGATATTCTTCTTGTTGAAGTCCTACCTGAACATCTTCAACAATCATTTCAAATGATTCATCATAAATAGGTTGCATAACTGTCTACTATTTTTAATTTCAAGCACTTTCAGCTTGTATCCAGTTTCAACGGAGCTTCAAACAGTAGCCTCTATCCAAGGGCTAATAGATTAGTAGTTGTTTGGACTGTAAGGTACGGTTATCCCACCAAATGTTCTAGCCAACTATCTGTTATGGTGGGAGAGTCCTAGAGGAAGCGAGCGATTCCTAACGATCACAAGCTTCCTCAAGTACGCCGAACCACGACACATATCATATAGTTTGAAAGCCATTGAACTTGAGCTTGAGACTGGAAAATCTTTGGAAAGGTAGACTAGGAGCACTTTTGGGCTTGTTAAAGATGTCAAGAAAACGGGTTGAAAAAAAAGTTTTGCCAACCCCTTGACAAAGCCGAAAGAGGTTGTTACTCTAGATAAAGTGAGAAGCGAAGAAAACGCCTCAAACGCGCCGAACCAAGACAAAATCATAGTTTGAAAGCTAAGCAAAACATAATCCTCGTCAAGAAATCATAAAAAGTCGGCGGGTAAAACCAAAGACGAAAACTCATGAAAATGAGGAATCCGGAACAGAGAAGTTTCGGAGCCGAGCAAACTCGTGTGTCTGCATGAAGTTCATGTAGGTACATCAGAAAATCCAAAACGGAGAGTTTGATCCTGGCTCAGGATGAACGCTGGCGGTATGCTTAACA
>JAWQFQ010000046.1:8720-47990 GCA_035967975.1 Scytonema sp. PMC 1070.18 | reverse complement strand
TACACCCTTACACCCTTACACCCTTACACCCTTACACCCTTACACCCTTACACCCCTACACCCCTAATCCAAAGAAACTAGAACAACGGTGATATTGTCGTGTCCGCCTTGTTTTTTTGCGGCTTCGACTAGGGAATGAGCTACTTTATCTAATGAGAGAATTTCTTGCAGGTAGGAAGCAATGTTCTGGTCGGCTAGTTCTTCTGTGAGACCATCGCTACATAACAACAGGCGATCGCCCTGTTTTACATTTATGGGTTGTACATCCACTTGGTACAGGTCTTCACGTCCTAGACACCGGGATAGAACATGACGAAATGGGTGAATACGGGCTTCATCTGGAGTGATATCGCCCATTTTGAGAGCGCGTGCGACCCAGGTATGATCTTCAGAAATTTGTTCTAATTTGGACTCGCGGAAGCGGTACAGCCTAGAGTCCCCGACATGAACGTAGCATGGCTGGTCTGGTGTTCTAAACAGAACAACAACAATCGTTGTTCCCATATCAGCACGTTCGGGGTGATTTTGCTGGTCTTGTAAAATCGCCTCGTTGGCTTGTAGTAGAGCTTCCTCCAGTAACTGTTCTGAAGGTTTTGAAGAATCCCAATTTGCTCCTAAATACGCCTGAATTTGTTCGGTAGCAATGCGGCTAGCTTGTTCCCCTCCTGCGTGACCGCCCATACCGTCAGCGACTATGAAAAACCGTCCTTTTGGGTCGGTGTAATAAGCATCTTGGTTATTAGAACGAATAAGTCCCGGATCGCTAATACCGGTAGAGTTAATTTTCATATACTTTCTGCGGAATTTAATACATACGGTCGTAGCGGTCGAGGCGCATCAGCAACCGAATCAACAACCATGAAACTAGGGTGGCGATTAAACCAGCAAATATAGCCAATATTACATATTTTTGGACTAATAAAATAGTTGCTGAAAGCGTAAAACCACTAATAATCACAGCATAGGTCGTCCCCAACTGAACATTAGTTTGACGCCGCAGCAAGCGCTCTGTTTCTATTGACCGAACACGCACGCGGACATCGCCCCGCTCTAGTTTCTCTAGTGTATCTTCCAGCCTGCGAGGTAATCCTAATGCTGTACTGCTGACCTGAGCGGCTTGGCGGCTCAGTTCATTGAGAAAAGCATTTCTTTCCGAACCATTCATATTGGTCATAAGCTGCATTGCATATGGTTTAGCAACTTCCATAAAGTTAAATTCTGGATCTAAGCCTTTCCCAACACCTTCGAGGGTTGAGAAAGCCCGCATCACAAAAGTGAACGTAGCTGGAAATCTAAATGGCTGATTATACGCTATTTCGTACAAATCGTCACTAATCGCAGCTACGGATTGGTTCTCAAAGGGTTTATCCATAAAGTTGTCCAGCATATACTGAACGGAACGCCGCACAGGTCCCATATCCTCTACAGGAGCCAGCGCACCCAAATCTACGAGGGATTTGACAACGCGATCGCCATCTTTTTGAGCGATTCCAAACAACGTTTCCATCAGTCCCTCACGCACATTGCTTTTTATACGCCCCATCATTCCGAAGTCGTAGAATATCAGAGCGCCTTCTGGGCTGACTGCTATATTCCCTGGGTGGGGATCGGCGTGGAAAAAGCCATTGTTCAGAAGCTGATGTAGGTAAGCTTGAGCACCCTGACGGGCGATCGCTTTGCGATCCAGACCCGCTGCTTCTATGGCTTCATATTGACTAACCTTTATACCAGGAATATACTCAAGTGTCACTACTCGTGACGAAGTGTAACGCCAGTAGACACGAGGGACTTTCACCCACTCAAACTCGCGGAAGTTACGGCGAAAAGTATCGGCGTTGCGACCTTCATTGAGATAATCAATTTCCTCCCAAAGAATGCGACAACATTCCTCATAAATCCCCATCCAATCTCGCCCCCGTCCCCAATCGGGGTGGTTTTGAAAGTAGCGTGCAATTCCCTTAAGAATTTGTAAATCTATTTCAAATAGCTTTTTGAGTCCGGGGCGCTGTACCTTAACCACAACAGCTTCCCCTGAATACAAGGTAGCTTTATGTACTTGTCCTAAGCTAGCAGCCGCCAAAGGAATCGGTTCAAAACTCTGAAACAGTTCAGGAATTGTCTTACCCAGCTCTTGTTCGATAATGGTCTCGACCTGCTCGTAACTAAAAGCCGGCACTTTATCCTGTAACTTAGCCAGTTCCTCTACATACTCTACAGGGAATATATCAGAACGGGTAGAAAAAAGCTGCCCAACTTTAATAAAAGTGGGTCCTAAATCCAGCAGAGTCGTGCGAATCCACACAGCTTGAGCCTTTCGCCTTGCTGCTTGCTTGGCTTCTGTCACTCCTCCTGGGTAACTCCAAGATTTGTTGTAACGCCAAAGCCTAAACATGAGAGTCAAAACAAAAGACCAAATGTCCAAAAAGCGCCGTCTGTGAGAGTAGTTTTCACGATTCCAACGGTAGGCTTTATCTGAATAACCCTTTTCCACAGGCGCGGCGTAACGCTGATTTTTGACTGAGTCAGAAGGAAGAAAAGACACTCTGATTCCTAAAGTATGTTTGATATACGAGTAAAAGGTGCTAATTGCTAAGTGCTAATTGCTAAGTGCTAATTTTTATGAGCCATTAGCCATCAGCCATTAGCCATTAGCCATTAGCCATTAGCCATTAGCCATTAGCCATTAGCCATTCACATTGGTTTGGTTACGATAGCGCTGTATCTCTGTTCGCAATGTGGCTATCTCTGCTCTTAGTTCATCTATCGTAGCTTGCAGGTCAACAGAACCCGAACTGGCTCCCGGATATCCTGTACCAGGATACGATGTTGCTCCAGCAGATTCCGCAGCCCGGTTAGCCCGCTCCATAACTTCTTCTGTAAACTGGCGCATTTGCTCTCTGACTTCAGCATCCGCTTTACCGAGTTCGCTAAGAACATCTGTGAAAGCAAACTCTAACTTCTCACTGAGAACTTCTGCAGCCGCTCGACCGACAAAAAACGCTTGTACAAGAGGATTACTCATAAATTTTTGTTACGCTCATCCGCAAAAGAATTATAACTTGCCGTCCGCTTTGATGCCTCTGCTCATATGCTGGCTCTGGAGGTATATAATCTGGTATGTTTTTATTTAACTTTATACGCATATAACTTTGTATCTGTAAATTTTAACAAAGTTTTTTGAAGAAAATGTGGTGCGGGCGTATCGCCCACCTCTGCTTATTCACAGGTGTATCGCCCGTACCACAAGAAATGTTTGAAGACTTTTTTATTTGGAACTCCCTCAATCAGTGAACTGTTGAGTGTTGATTAACTTATTTTTAACCTAAACTTAGTACTGCTCAATCCCAGCAAGATGTGAAAGCGATTAACTCTTTTGGAAAAGATATTGAATTTTATGTAGATTTATTGAATCAGAATGCTCAACAGCAAGATGAATTAGCTCGACAGGCGGTGGAGCGATTTACACAGACAGATCAAATTATGACACAGGCTCTATTTTAAAAGAAAAAATAGAAGAAAATGAATCTGTTACTGTTTCACCTACCTTGGTCATTCCTCCGATGGAAGAATTAAAAGCTCTTTTTGAACTTGCTCATATTGGTGATATTCGGGGTGTAGAGCAAGAAGCTTTGCGGCTCCAAGTGTTGAACTCTCAATATTTACCTTTTACACAAAAAATCCTTCTCCTTGCTCAAGAGTTTGATGATCATGGAATCCTTAATTTGATCAACCCGTCTCAATAAATGAGCTTACATAAGAACAATTATTAATTTTGAAATGTAAAAAGACCTCAATTCCTTACCAATGACTTTTGACTTCCCTGAAGGGGCTGACCCATGACTCATGACAAAAATTTAGATATGGTAAACGACCCAAGAAAGTTAATCCTCGTTGTAGAGGATAATCTCACTAATGTGAAAGTCTTGTTTGATTTTTTAGAAAGCGCGGGATTTCGGACTTTAGTTGCTCAAAGTGGGGAAAGTGCATTAGAGAAACTGCGTTTTATTTCCCCAGACTTGATTCTTCTAGATGTTATGATGCCAGGAATGAATGGATTTGAAACCTGCTGTCGTCTAAAAGCTTCAGAAGCGACTAAAGATATTCCTATCATTTTTATGACAGTTTTATCTGATGAAGCAGATCGAGTCAAAGGATTAACATCAGGTGCAGTGGATTATATTACTAAACCATTTCAGCAAGAAGAAGTTTTAGCTAGAATAAAAATTCACTTAGAACTGTCTCATCTCAAAAAAAATCTAGAGCAACTTGTAGCAGAACGTACTGCAGAATTAACCAAGGCGTTGGAACAATTACAAAGGTCTCAAAGAGAATTGCAACAGTCTCAAGTTCAACTCGTACAAAGTGAAAAGATGTCTGCTTTGGGTCAATTAGTAGCAGGCGTAGCTCATGAAATAAATAATCCCGTGGGATTTATTGCTGGAAATGTCAAGCACGCTCAGAATTATATCCAAGACCTATTGGGTTTGATTGAGCTTTATCAACAAAAATTTCCCAATCCCGACGCTGAGATCGAAGCTAAAATGACCAGTATCGATTTAAACTATTTAAAAGAAGATTTACCCAAACTACTTGCTTCAATGGAAGAAGGGGCTGCTCGCATTCACGATATCAGCACGAGTTTGCGAACATTTTCCCGCGCCGATATCAATGACAAAGTACCCTTTAACGTACACGAAGGTATTGATAGCACGATTCTTCTTCTCAAACATCGTTTAAAAGCAAACGAAAATCGCCCGGAAATTCAAATTGTGAAAGATTACGGTCAGTTACCGGAAATTGAATGCTTTCCCGGTCAACTCAACCAAGTTTTTATGAATCTGTTAGCAAATGCAATTGATTCTTTGGAAGAGTCCAACCAAGGATATACTTTTGCAGAAATCGAAGCAAATCCCAACCTGATTATTATTAAAACAACTTCACAAGGCGATCGCATCACTATCTGCATCACAGATAATGGGGTGGGTATGTCTGATGAGGTAAAAACTCGCATCTTTGACCACTTATTTACCACTAAGCCCGTCGGTCATGGAACAGGACTCGGACTTTCGATTGTCCGCCAAATTATTTTGAATAATCATGGTGGGACTTTGCAGGTACATTCAGCACCAAAGCTAGGAGCAGAATTTATCATTTCCATACCAATTAAGAATCCAACTCCTTTCGATTCAACCACCACTCCAGAAGAATAGCACGGCATTGCAAACAATGGAGAATTTCCAGTAGGTCACGTATACCCTTAGCGTTAACTGGATAAGTTGCTCCCATCCACTCGGTAGATATTGTGACGTCTTGCAGGTGTTCGCCAATTAGGGTAAACCACTTAGAACGAATATCTAGAGCGCCGGTACAGTATTCACTCGTGGGACTAAAAAACCCGGTTTCTAGCGTCAAAAAGACTAATTTTCCGTTGAGCCAACACAGAAGTTACCGGGTTTTTGGCATTACTGTACCGATGCTCTAGAGAGCGATCGCAAACTCGCCAAACCTGTTCTGATTGATTTTCCATCTCAAGAAAAAGGGTGTAGGGGGTAGGGTGACCGGGTGTAAGGTCTGTCTTTTTTGATGGTAAGCAGAAATTTTCAAAGTTATAAAAGATATAAGAGGTATGGGGCGCAATTCCCTATTCCCCATTCCCAGTTTTAAATTTCGGTAGGGATTGTGGATGTTAGAAGTAGAACAGGTATTGCAAGAACGCTATCAACTCAAAGAGAAGTTGGGACAAAATGCTGGGCGTCAAACCTGGTTAGCGGAAGATTTGACAACACAGCCTCCTGAAAGAGTCATTCTCAAGCTGCTGACCTTTGGCGACCAAGTCCAGTGGGAAAGCCTTAGACTCTTTGAACGGGAAGCAGACGTTCTCAAACAATTAGATCACCCCCAAATCCCTAAGTACCGCGATTATTTTTCCATTGATGACCGCATCTTGTGGTTTGGTCTTGTTCACGATTACATACCCGGTTCATCCCTGAGGGAATTGCTGTCTGAGGGTCGGAAATTTTCCGAACAGGACATAAGAAACATAGCCACTGACGTGTTAAGTATTTTAGTTTACTTACACGAACTCAGTCCTGCGGTTCTTCACCGTGATATTAAACCGAGTAACTTAATCTTGGGAGAAGATAAGCGAATTTATTTAGTGGATTTTGGTGCTGTCCAAGACCGAGCCAATGGAGAGAGAGCAACATTTACAGTGATTGGGACTTACGGTTACGCTCCGATGGAACAATTTGGAGGTCGAGCCGTTCCTGCTTCTGACCTCTACGCCTTGGGAGCCACTTTAATTCATTTACTGACAGGTACTGTACCAGCCGATCTACCCCAACGGAAAATGCGAATTCAGTTTAGCGATCGCGTCAGTGTGAGTCCCCATTTTGTCAGTTGGATTGACACCCTCATAGAACCAGATGTAGAAGACCGATTTAGCTCTGCTCGTCAAGCGTTGGAAGCCCTAAACAATCCCTACAATCCTAAAACCCATCTTTCCATCCACAAACCATTCAATAGTACAATTAAACTTAACAAATCTTTACATAAATTAGAAATAAAAATTCCTGGGAGAGGAATCAAAGCTTTAGATATTGTTGGTTTGATAGCTGGACTAGCGATGTCTTTGGTAGTCAGTGCATTAATTGGTAGTGGGGGTGGGTCATGGCTAGCGCTCTTAGTTTGGTTAGTTGGCTCGATACTCTCACTAGGTTACTTGATTCCTCCTTTAAAGGAAATCAACCTTAATTTCCGTCGGGATTTCTTTTTAATGGACTGGAGTGTACTTGGAAAACACTACCGTCAACTCCGTGGAAAAACGTCAAATATTCGCAATGTTTATGTCTATATTTATTCGCAATCTAATGGTGAAAATTCCTCAAGAGAAATGATGAAAATTGTTTTTATAACTGATGAAGAGAAATACACTTTTGGTGAATTTGATTTTAAAAAAGATGAAGTAGAATGCCTTTGGCTGGTTCAAGAAATTAAAGATTGGTTAGGTTTGAGGTATTAAAAGGCAATAGGGAATAGGCAACAGGCAATAGTCAGCGGTGAGCGGTCAGTAGCTAATAGCTAAATGTTTATAATAAACCAAGCTTGGTTCTAAAATCATCACTATATACAGCTTCTTGCCAATTTCTAGCAGACTTGATTTGCTCAATATTCAAGCTTTTTGCACCTGTGAAGTCGGTAGTCCTAAGGTTCGCATCATTAAAGTTTACCCCTTTGCAATTTGCTCCTTTGAAGTTCGCACCGTTGAGATTGGCTTCGCTAAAATTTGCCCCTTTGAAGTTTGCTCCTTTAAGGTTTGCATTATTAAGGTTTATCCGTGTCAAATTAGCTTCGGTGAGGTTGGTATCGCTGAGGTTAGCATGACTGAGATTGGCTTCACTGAGGTTAGCTTGAGTGAGGTTGGCTTGAGTGAGGTTGACACCACGTAAGTCTCTACCCACAGCACCTTCATTCAGAATTGCTATAACTAAACGCCATTTATTATCATCAAATTTTGTTTGTTCGCTAATTTTTGCATTTGTAAGATTGGCGTTGCTGAGGTTAGCACCAGAGAGGTCTGCATCCCAAAGATCAGCACCGTTGAGGTTTGCTCCTTTGAGATTTGCTCCAATTAAAATAGCACTGCTTAGGTTTGCTTCAATCAGGTTTGTACTCCAAAGGTCAGCATTGCTGAGGTCAGCAGAGAATAGATTGGCGTTGTTGAGAATAGCACTGTTGAAGTTCGCAGATAGTAGGTTGGCATTGCTGAGGTCAGCATTGTTAAGATTTGTAAAAAAGAGAATTGCCCCCTTAAGGTTGGCACTGTTGAGGTCTGCATCGCTAAGATTGGCAAAAAAGAGGTTTGCTCCTTGAAGGTTAGCAAAGATAAGGTTTGCTCCCTGAAGGTTAGCGCTATTGAGATCGGCTTCTTTGAGGTTGGCATTGCTGAGGTTAGCACCGTTGAGATCGACTTCTTTGAGGTCAGCCCCTTGAAGGTTAATTTCGCTTAAACAAGCACCTGGTATATCAATGCCTTTGAGAGAAACATGATATTTATTCAAATCCTCTAGTGCTCTGATTCTTGCATAGCTGGTGGCAACTTTTGCTGCTGCTGCATTATCAACAACTTGCCATGCTTCATAAATTCTGTTTTCTCTACGTTCTTGAATCTCTAGTATGTATAAAAATGCTACTGTTAATATGCTGAAGCCCTCAATATTGTTTGGTGCTAGTAGAGATATGGCATATTTAAAATGGCAATTCAAAAATGATTGTTGGGGTTGACAGATTTGTTGATTCTCAGACCATTTCTCTATCAAGCTTGCTGTTAACATGACAGCGTAAGAAAAGATAAAAGCAATAAGTACGCGAAACCAAATTTTATTTAAACTTTTTTTCCAAAAATTAATTATCTTGCTTTTTATCTTTCTTATATTGGAAAATTTTTTAATTCTTATAGACATAAATAAGTATGAAAAAAATGCTAATTGCTGATGGCTGATGGCTGATGGCTTTTTTCCCATTAACTATTATCAGTCCTGACGAAAATTTTAGATTTCATTTAGGACTGTTATATTAATATACCAACTGTAGTCTCTCTTTCAGGTTATAAAACTTTACAAGAAACCCCCGATTATACCAGAAACCCGGTTTCTCAAAGAAACCGGGTTTCTAAAGTGAACAACTATGTATTGAACGTATTTAAGTACAGCACATCAGCAGCTCCTGATAATATTCTTCGGGTTCACTGGGTAAATATGTGGTCATTTCCAATGTTTTCTCTTTCAACTTATATGCTTGGGTAATGTTAATTCTGCTCAAGAAATCTAAATCGTGGGAAATGACCCAAAGCGCTCCCTGGTATTCGTTAATACCTTCAATCATTTGGTCAACGGTTTCGATATCTAAATTGTTCGTCGGTTCGTCAAGAATAAGCAGGTCAATTTCTGATACACTGACGATCGCGATCGCCAATCTTGCTAACTCACCTCCACTCAAAACCGACGTAGGTTTGTGTACGTCATCGTATTTGAAAAGGAAGTGTCCCAATTGTTGACGCAAAAGCTGATAATTGAGATTGGGGTTAGCAGTTTGCATATTTTCTAGAATCGTTTGCTGTCGATTCACAATTTGATAAGTTTGGTCGAGGTAAACAGCTTTTGTAACGGATTTCATGGATAGGTTATCTGTCAACTTCTCAGATATTCCATCTGTTACCAATATCGCCTTTGCTAAGGATGATTTACCCGAACCATTAGCACCAGCAATAGCGATGCGATCGCCTGAAGATATATGAAGTTGAATGTTTTCAATCAGCAGGCGATCGTCTACCCAGAGATTTGCACCTTGAATATCAATGAGATTTCTATGTTTTTGGCTTCTTTCTTCTAGTTGAATACTCGTCGCCTTTGTTGTTTTGATTTTTGTCTGTGCAAATTTTTGCGTGGCTTTCTCCACGGCTGCTTCATGTTTTTGTTTTGCAATTCCTGCTGTTACCTCTGCTTTTCGTTTCATTGCTCCAGCTACGATTTTAGGCATACTACCTGCTTGTTTGCGACCTTGTTGACTCGATTGGGCTGCGCGTTGCTGTTCTTTTAGAGCGGACGCTTTCGCTTGTTTGAGTTCTTTTCGCGCCACTTCATGCGATCGCAATGCGGCTTCTAACTCTGTTTCTTTTTGTTCTCGATAGAGAGAAAAACTACCTCCATAAACTTTGATTCCCTCTGGTGTCAGTTCCCAAGTCACTTCTGTTACCTGGTCTAGAAAAAAGGGTTTGTGAGAGACAATAACAAATGCTCCATCGAATTCGCTGAGAAAATGTCTCAAGCTTTCTAAAGCTACCAAGTCCATGTGATTGGTTGGTTCATCTAACAGCAATATCTGCGGCTGTTGCGATAACCCAACTGCGAGAAATAGCTTTGTGAGTTCGCCACCACTTAAGTTCAACAATGGTAAAGATAAGTCAAGGGTAGTATTAAATTTTGCCTCCAAAATGTCTTCAATCTCCCACCATTCCTCAGAAACAGAACTGAGAAAATCCAGAACTGTATTGGCTGTGATGTCTTGTTTGATGGTACTTATTTGAGGTAAATAATAAGTCGAACCATGACGGACTATAGAACCCGTCTTAGATTTGAGTTGACCTGCAAGAATTTTGAGCAGAGTTGATTTACCTACCCCATTGCGACCGACCAAAGCAATCCGCGAGTCCTCCTCAAGACTGACTTGAACTCCTTGGAACAAAGTCCTGGTAGAGCTGAGTTCGTAAGATAAGTTCTCAGCCAACAATATTGATTTTTTCTGCATTATTTTCAAACCTCATTACAGATGCGGGTATAAGTCGCGCTGGGTGCAAAGATATTCAACCGCAAACACTCCCAGGCGGATTGTTATGTGGATAAGTTGTGAAGGTTTTTGCGACTACTTCATTTCAGCTATGTTTGTAGAGATGAGTTGAGGTTTGATATTAGCTACATCATAGCAGCAAAGGATTCCGGAAGGGTTTTTAGGGGTGTAGGGGTGTAAGGTTAACTCAAATATAGCAATTCATAAATATAACTTATCACTCTAAGTAGAGGAGAGCCGTTAATGCGAGTTCGCCTTGAAGTGTATACTAACGTTTGACGATAGTAACGCCAAGCGATAGTATTGTGATTGTTAGTTTTAAATCTGAAAAGACAAAGCTTATCTTTGACGGCTTTACATCTTCTCAGTATCCGCCCAATATCCAAAAAACTGCTTTACGAAAACTGCTTATCCTTGAGGCTGCAACTTCAATTAACGATTTGCGCGTTCCACCTGGTAATCGTTTAGAAAAGCTAGTTGGTGACAGGAAAGGGGAGTACAGTATTCGTATTAACGATCAATGGCGAATCTGCTTTGTTTGGACGGATGAGAACAATGCTTCGGAAGTTGAGATAGTAGATTACCACTAATGCAGGTCAATAATTATGAACAACACCCGTCTACCAAATATTCACCCTGGGGAAATCCTACAACTAGAATTTTTAGAGCCACTAGATATCACACCTTATCGATTAAGCAAAGATATAGGTGTAGCTCAGACACGAATTAGTGAAATTTTATCTGGAAAGCGTAGTATTACAGCAGATACAGCTTTGCGTTTATCTCGCTATTTTGGTAACAGCGCTCAGTTTTGGTTGAATTTACAAACGCAATACGATATACGTCAAGCTCTTGAAGAAAATGCAGAAGTTTACAATCAAATACCTAAACTTCCCTTGAATGATGTAGCCTGAGTTTGTCAAGCAAAATTTTCAATGAAATGTAGTACTAAGAAGCAGGATAATATTTTGCCAAAAACTCCTCCGCTTCAGTGCGATCGCAAATCACTCCATCTAAGGTTGCTGCTAGCAAATCATCCAACATTTGTCGAAACTGCGGTCCTGGTTTGTAGCCGAGTGTCTTCAAGTCATTTCCGTTCAGAATGGGTTGCACTCTTGACCAAACAGTCAGATATTTCCAAATCATACGCCTTAACGGTCGCGGGCTTTGAACTGCTATAAGAATTAGCATGGGTAAGTCGTACTGTCTTAATAAATGTACAACTTGACTGGGACGAACAACTTCCCCGTCTGTATTTTTCCCATTCTCTACTGGCGGAGAAGAGAGGTTATTGACATTTGCCTGTGCTTGTGATAAATAATCTAACCTATTAATACTATCATCTGGCAATTGTAGATTTTTTGCCACGCGTCCCCTGTATTCTGTTACTAAATGGGCGATGATAGTTTCCAAACGCATTTGCCAATGGATGAGGGTTTGTTGAGAGTCGTAGCGCTGCAAGCAACGCTCTAACAAACGTAGCTGTCGCAGCAGTTCCTCATTTAATGTGAGAGTATAATGGATACATCGCAATGCTCCCAAATTTCCCAGCAATTGCAACGCTGTTTTCCAATAGGGGGCTTCTAAGATATGTTTTAATTCTGCTTTGAGTCGAGTTTGTAGTGCTGGGGCTCGCGTATTTTCTCGCGCAGTCCGGTCATAAACTCCGCTGTTGATGGCGTAGCGGATGTATTCTTCCGTTTGTGGTTCTAAGTGAAATCCCAGACGTGCAGCAAAACGCACGCCCCGATAGATGCGGGTGGGGTCTTCGATAAAACTGTTCGCGTGTAGCACCCGAATTTGCTTTGCTTGCAAATCTAGCAAACCACCGAAGAAATCAAGTAATTCACCAGCACGGGGAGGCGTTAACCGCAGTGCCATTGCGTTGATGGTAAAATCACGACGATACAAGTCCTGACGAATCGAACTTGCTTCCACTTCCGGATTTGCGGCGGGATAGGGATAGAATTCTGTTCTTGAGGTGGCGATATCAACCCATAATGAATCTAATTCTGGGTCTTTGTGCCATAACAGAGCTGCAGTTTGAAAAGAACCGTGAATTTCCAAGCGTGCTGCTGGGTACATTTGCTGAAGTGCTTTCGCTAATTCTACGCCTGCGCCCACATCGGCTGCTTTATGAAAGCCATCCACCACAAGGTCAATATCTTTAATGAGCAAAGTACCGTCAGCTTCCTCAGCCAAAAGCAAATCCCTGACTGCGCCTCCCACAACATAAAGGTGCCAACCTCTTTTTTCTGCTTCTTTTGAAGCTTTCATTAATAATTTCCATAACTGAGGTGCTAGGCGCGAATGCAATTCCTCTAAAGTGGGACGCCTGATATGATTTTCTCCCCTGCTCCCTTGCTCAAGAGCTCCTTTGCTCCCCTGCTCCTCTTCTCTTTCCTGATGCAATTCCCTCAACACATCAGTACGAGTCACAATTCCTACTAAATTCCCCTCTTCTAAAACTGGTAGGCGTCCAATATCGTATGTGACCATCAAGGACTCAATTTCTGGCAATGTGGTATCTGGGGTAATTGTTCTCATATTGACTGTCATGTAACCCTTGACGGGTGCATGGCTAAAGCCGTGATGTAGGGCGATATCCAAATCACGTCGGGAAATGATACCTAGTAATTGTCCTTGGGTGTCAGCTACGCATAAACCAGAGTGTCCGTAACGTAATAATGTGCGTTGTGCTTCTGCAATTGTGGTTTCCGGACGAATGGTGCGGACGGGGGAGGACATCAAATCTCTGGCGTTGAGTGGTTGAGGAATTGAGGCTTTTAATCCATCCAAAAGTTGATTTAAGATTTTCTCAGAATCGACTCCTCGCAAGTTCAACGCCGCTGCTTGGGAATGTCCACCACCACCTAATGGTTCAAACAATTCGTTGAGGTTGACTGCTTTGATTTGCGATCGCCCGATTATGGTTAAACGTAATTCCCCTTCAGACAGAGGGTATTCATTTAAAAGCAGCAAAGCATCTATTTCGGTCAACTCCATTAACTGTGAGGCGAGACTTGATAGCCCTGGGACAAAACTTTCTGTTTTCAGAGTTACCCAAGCTATTCTATAACCCCTGACATCGGTTTTGTGTACGTTTTCCAGCGCCACTTTTAACAGATGTTGCAATTGAGGAGACAAGCCGGGGTCAACGTATTGACTAATAACGGGTAAGCTAGCTCCTTTTTGCATTAACCAAGCTAAGGCGATCGCATCCCGTGGTGTTGTATAGTCATAGGTCAACGAACCAGTATCTACGTGGATACCCAAAGCCATCACCGTTGCTTCCGCACCTGTCAAAGAGATTTGCCGATATTGCAGTTGTTCTACAATCAGGGTTGTGGTAGCTCCTACTGGAGAAACGTATAACTCAGTCGCTGGAATATCTCCACATTGTTCTTGGTGATGGTCGTAAATAATAATCTTCCTGAGCTGCGGTAAATCTAGCCAATCCGCAGTTTTCCCCAAACGTTCGCGTCGTTGTGTATCTACAATCACTAAAGAACGAATGCGATCTGGATTGACCGAACGCCGTTCAATGAGTGAGTACTCATCCCGATGTAGAGCTAAAAAATCCCGCACTGGTGGATGAGCACCGCCACTCAACACAATCTTACTTCCAGGTAGCAAGCGTGACAATCCTACCGCTGCTCCTAATGAGTCAAAATCTGCTGTTGTATGACAAAGAATGAGATCCATGTTGTCTGGGGGTGTAAGGGTGTAGGGGTATAAGGGTGTAAGGGAAATAATTCTTCACCTATACCCCTGCACCCCTGTACTCCTACACCCTGTTCCTTTAAGTCACAATTTCTGCTAGCTTAACAAATAAGGGAAAACTATCCGTGTTGCTCTGTACAATATTTTAACTTTAGTAACTTGCTGTTTTGGGAGAAGGGAAGATGACTATCGTATTCCAACTTGCTCTGGTCGCTCTAGTGTTCTTGTCTTTCGTTTTGATTGTCGGTGTGCCTGTTGCCTATGCCACTCCGCAAAGCTGGAATGAGTCTAAAAGGTTACTCTGGATTGGGTCAGGCGCTTGGATTGGTTTAGTACTTTTGGTTGGCGTGCTCAACTTTTTCGTAGTCTAAGCAACTGCCTTGGGCAAACGCAGACGAATAGCATAAAACCTGAAAAGCATTAGGAGCAAAGGAAGAGGAGGAAGGAGAATTGGGAATAATCGTTCAATTCCTAATTTCTGTAGGGCGAACAGCCGGACTCTAATTTCTGTAGGGCGAACAGCCGGACCCTAATTTCTGTAGGGCGAACAGCCGGACCCTAATTTCTGTAGGGCGAACAGCCGGACCCTAATTTCTGTAGGGCGAACAGCCGTTCGCCCCTACTTTTGCATCTATACTTTTTAGATGAAGTGATTCTTAGAGGCGGTCATGGCAGTTTTCGAGGGAAGTTTTACTCAGACAGAACCTTTACGGTTTGGATTGGTTATCGGTCGATTCAATGACCTCGTTACCAATAAGCTTCTAGAGGGCTGTCAAGATTGCTTGAAACGCCACGGCGTCGATACCAATCCTCACGGCTCCCAGGTAGACTATGTTTGGGTACCGGGCAGTTTTGAAGTTCCTGTTGTAGCTCGGCAATTGGCACTCTCTGGTCGTTATGATGCGGTAATTTGTTTGGGTGCTGTCATCAGAGGGCAAACTCCTCATTTCGACTATGTATCTTCTGAGGTAGCCAAAGGTGTTGCTGCTGCTGCTTTTCAAACTGGTGTTCCGGTCATTTTTGGCATTTTGACAACAGATACTATGCAGCAAGCCTTGGAGCGTGCTGGTATTAAAAGCAATCTCGGCTGGGAGTACGCCATGAGCGCTTTGGAAATGGCTAGCCTCATGCGCCAATTGCGCTCTAATCTTCCAGAAAATCAGCCTTTCCCGAACAATTCCCTATCGCCTGCATCGCTGAAAAGCGCAAGCATAGGGGAATAGGAGTGAGGGAGTGAGGGAGTGAGGGAGTGAGGGAGTGAGGGGAGAATTATTCACCTGCACCCCTACACCCCTACACCCCTACACCCCTACACCCCTATTCCCCAAAAAGTTCCACAAAAAGTATTGACAAACAGTGGAAAATCTGAAATAGTGGAAAACATGAGAGATGCGGGTATAGCTCAGTGGTAGAGCGTCACCTTGCCAAGGTGAATGTCGCGCGTTCGAATCGCGTTACCCGCTTGAGAAATGTAAAGAATGTAGAAAATCCTAAGGGAAGGTTAACTAGAATAGGGAAAGGTTAAAGTTAGCCTCCTGCGGCTTATAATGTTTTTAGGTGTAGGCATTTTTTTAGTGTAAAATGTACTACAGTAAGTAAGGAAGTGGGAGTTGAAAGAGAACCAAATCTCAGATTGGTTCAAGCTTTTAACTTGATCCTTATTCAGCTATTGGTGAACTGGGTGCAATTCGCTGTGTTTTAGGCGCAAAACAAGTTTTGCGACTGAAATCAAAAAATATATTTGGGGAAAAGAGTCACCATTAGCTGATAAAGCAAAAGAAAAAGTAAGCGTTCAGCCATCAGCTATCAGCTATAAACTTTTATCAGCTAGGTCGGTGTTTGATTAGCTTATCAAAAATGCCTAAAAAAAGGTTTCAAAGCTGACGGCTGACGGCTAAAGTGCTAAACGTTTACAAGAAAAACACGCTCAAGTTATAAGTTCGCTTGTGCAACCTAAAAAAGCAGAAAAGATAGACTTAAACATCGAATACCCCTGTCCCTGTCGTCGTCGGGGACAGTTAATTCCGATTGTCCTGACAGAAGCCTTCGGCTGCGATCGCTGTCAGCAGATATTCGTAGTGGAAGATAATGGTCATGTGCTAGAACAGCTATCGACTACTTATCCCTACAAGCGGGCTTGGCGCTGGACGGGGAATAATTGGCATGTTGTCCATCCGCGTATGGCTGAAAGCTATTTGCCAGTAGCGCTTGGCATTATTTTCGTGCTAGTGATCATATGGTTACCATTGGCACTGCGATTGGCAAGTGGCTACACCATTATTGCTTGGGCGATAGTGGCGGTACTATTGGCTATTTTGCCAGCACTGATGGTCTGGCTTACCTACAGACGTTAACGATGCGGACAGTGGATGCATTTGATGATTCGCCCCAACCAATCGCAAGCGCAAGACGCGCTTATCAAGCTTCCTTGAAGCTGGGAACCACAAAAGGCGCAGATCGAAGTCGCGCCGTACTGGCGATGGCAGAAGCGCTCAGGAACTCCTTTGATGATATTCTAGAAGCCAATACTTTGGATCTAGAAGCAAGTCGGGAAATGGCAGTTCCAGAGTTGATTTTGGAATGGCTCAAGCTAACCCCAAAACGGCTGGATACAGCAATAGAGATAATGCAAAGGTTAGGGGAGTTATCAGATCCGTTACGGCGTGTTAGACACGCCGATTATCAACTCGAAGACTCACAAACCTACTCCCAACTTATGCCATTGGGGGTGATAACATTTATCTATGAGGCATTTCCAGAACTGGGAGCAATAGCAGCAGGGCTATGTATAAAAAGTGGCAATAGCTTGATCCTCAAAGGTGGTTCGGAAGCTAGCCATTCTAATGAGGCGATCGCGATCGCACTCCGAAATGCAATTCTGGACGTTGGTCTTCCGGAAAATAGCATACAAATGATCGCTGAAGAACATGGGGTATCCATTCGGGATTTAGTGACTCAAGACCAGTACTTAAGCTTAGTCATTCCCTATGGACGTTCTAGTTTGGTACAGCAGGTTGTGAGATACTCAACATCCCCAGTTCTGAGATCTGCTATGGGAAACTGTTACCTCTATTGGTCGCCCAACGGAACCATAGATATTGTCCGGTGGATGATTATAGATAGTCATCAAAGCGAGCCAGATCCAGTCAATGCGATCGAAAAAGTACTAATTCACCGCCAAGCCCCATCATCATCCCTAGTCACTTTATGGAATAGCTTGAAGGAAAAGGGCTTTGAAATTAAGGGAGATGCTGAACTCGTAGAAGCCTTCCCTCAATTGCAGTTAGCAAAGGATGCAGAATGGGGATGCGCTTATCTAACCAAAACAGTTGCGTTTAAGCTGGTCGATAATTTAGAGACAGCAATAGCTTGGATTAACCAATATAGCAGCGGTCATGCTGACTGCATTGCAACTGAATCTTATCAGGAAAGTCGCCAGTTTGCGCTAGGAGTCAACAGCGCCTCTAGCTACATCAATGCTTCCCCTCGTTTTTCCCGGAATCTATCACGAGGTGATTCTATCTTTTTGGGGATGTCCAACCAAAAAGGTCATCGACGCGGATTAATTAGCTTAGAAAGCCTCACAACTGTCAAGCATATCGTTTTGGGAAATGGGCGGTTTTAAGATTGAGAGGGTGTAGGGTGTAGGGTGTAGGGTGTAGGGGAGCCAGCGCGAATGAAGGGTTTCCCTCTCCTCTTACCAGACACTACGCGAATCAGAGGCGACTGGCGTTGTAGGGTATTGGAAAGTTTACTTGAAGTTTGTGCAAAACAGCGAGATTGACATTAAACTGTTGTAGGTACTCGCCGTACTTTGCAAAAATGCCCAATCGTGTTTTTATCTAAGCAGTGCTAGTTATAAGAAGTCAGCATTGCTTGAATAACTCCAGAATGGTCAGACCTCTAGTTAAGGCTTTACCAATTTAATTTATTTTTTCTTTGGAACTACATGACACAAACACAAACGAGAGTAACTTTTGCTAAAAATATCGGTTTTAGAAAAGAATTGAATAGAAGAGTTGAGGCTTATTTTCAAGCTGAGAACATTGCTCCTCGTGATAATTTAGCAATGTACCTCAAAACTGTAGTTATCTCGGTATGGGTCATTTCCGCTTGGACATTTACTCTCTTTGGTCCACCGATTCTATGGATGAAAGTTGTTGGATGTGTGCTTCTAGGATTGGGTATTGCTGGCGTTGGTTTTAGTATAGGTCACGATGCAAATCATGGTGGTTACTCTAGTAAGAAATGGGTTAATTACATCATGGGTTTAACTTATGATGTGATTGGTTTATCTAGTTATTTGTGGAAGTTCCGGCATAATTTCCTGCATCATACTTATACTAATATATTGGGTCATGATGTAGAAATACATGGAGATGGGTTAGTTAGGATGTCTCCATATATGGAGCACAAATGGTATCACAAGTTTCAACACATCTTTATTTCTTTCGTCTATACCATCATTCCCTTCTATTGGTCTGCTGCTGATATCCATCTCGTTTTATCAAAGCGCAAATACCACGAGCATAAAATCCCTACTCTTAAACCTCAGGATATGCTCATTTTGATAGGTGGTAAAATCGTTTGGTTGGGATTATTTCTGGGAATACCAATTGCAGTAGGGTACACTCCCCTTCAAGCTATTTTGGGATTTAGTATTACTTACATGACTTATGGGCTGCTAATTTGCAATGTTTTCATGGTTGCTCATGTTATGGATACTGCAGACTTTATTCAACCAGATCCTGAGACCAATCATATTGATGATGAGTGGGCAATTTCTCAAGTCAAAACAACCGTTGATTTTGCACCAAAAAATGCATTTTTAAACTGGTATTTGGGGGGATTGAACTATCAAGTAGTTCATCATTTGTTTCCCTATGTTTGTCATATTCATTATCCTAAAATAGCTCCGATACTAGCGGAAGTTTGTGCGGAGTTTGGAGTGAAATACAATGTTTATGGAACTTTTAAAGAAGCACTTGCTGCTAACTATCGTTGGTTACGAATCATGGGTCAGCCCCTTCTCCTGACGGAGACGCTACGCGAACGGGGAAGTCAACTGTAGTATCCCAATGAGTGCATGGAAACCTTTTTCCCCTCATTCCCTCTCCCAATTTTTCCGATGAGAATAGGTTCATAATTCTATTTCTCCCATTCTGGGAGAAGGGGTTAGGGGATGAGGGGAAACAAGGTTTTTACATGTCATGTTCCTAATAAAGCTTTAGAAGAGTGCTTTATTTATCGTAAGCGTTCAGCCAAGAGCACTCAGCCATAGCGCTTTTATAAGCTAATTAGATGTTGATAATGGTGTCTGAAACGCCCAGAAAATGCAAGGAAAACAGGTTTCAAAGCTGACTGCTGATGGCTAAAGTGCTGAACGCTTACTATTTGCCTGCATAATAGTCTTTAAAAGACAAATACCCATTCTCGTCATATAAGTGACATTTGTTGGTAATCTTTCCGATTAAAGACCAAGAAAATTGGCATTCATCATACAAATAATTCCCCCAATTTTCTTTCAGGCTTTGATAAGCAAGACGCAAATTATAGGAGGGAATTGCAGTACAAATGTGATGGGGTACATGAACATTAATGTCGTGGCATAGAAATTCTACCCAACGAGGATAATCACAGTGAACTGTTCCAGATAGCTGGGCTAAAGCAGCATTCCACTTAGATTTTTCAACAAATGGAATATCTGGAGCAGTGTGGTGAACAAGGGTAAAAGTACTCATCCAAAAATGGTAAACCATCCACGGGAGAAGCCAGAATTTGACAAACCCCCAAATACCAGTTGTAGCGATGAGTATAGGGAATGCGATCGCCGCAAACAGAACAACCACAGCTACAGAAAGTTTGACACTCGATTGGTCTTGTTTGCGGAATAGCGACCAATTGAAGTGTAAAATTGCCCAATGTGCTATGGAGCCTACCCACCAAAATCTGTAGCGCATGAACGCCTCAAAACTCCATTTTACGGGCTTAATCGATCCTTCAAATACTGTTGTGGTAATTGGGTGCCAAGCATTGTCTTCTTCGAGCTTGTTTGTGTGAGTGTGGTGATAATTGTGCTGAATACGCCAACTGTGGAAAGGGTAAATCAAAGGCATCATCATAATATGCCCCACCAAGTCATTCACCCAATGGTGCTTAGCAAATGAACGATGACCACAATCATGTCCGATCACAAAAAAACCTGTCAAAGCAGTCCCAGTAAAAATCCACGCTAGAGGTAGAAGAAACCAAGGAGCAATAATTAAGCTCCCATAGCCCAAACCAACCATCAGTACGCTGAACAGTAATTTTGTCCACGCTTTACGGCGATTCTGTTGAAAACACTCTTGGGGTAGAGTTTTAACAATCTCTTGCAGCTTCAGTTCAGCTTTCCCAAAGTCATCATTTAGCTTTTGGGTATTAATTGTTGTTGTAGTCATGTACACCTAAAAAAAGCAACTTCACGACCTAGCCACTAAAAAAAGCGACTAGCCGCAAAGTTTCGTAACATTAGCGTCTTGGATTATAACAAGCAAACTGACCTTCGCGCACCTACAATCTACAAAAAACAAATCCCCGTTGATAACCAAGAAATAGCATACCAACGGAGAGTGCTAAAATTCGCACGTGGCGAAGATTGATTTATTGCTTTGTGTCTACCAATTTCACGTTCTTAGCTAGACCAAGAGCTTGCAATAACTGAACCGTCATCCAAGTTAAGTCAAATTCCCACCATTTCATCCCGTGGCGAGCAGAATACTGATAAGCATGGTGGTTATTGTGCCAACCTTCACCGTAAGTTAGTAACGCCACCCACCAACAATTGGTAGAACGGTCGTTTGTGTCGTAAGTACGATAACCGAATTTATGAGTAGCACTGTTGACAAACCAAGTACAGTGCCATACGAATATTAGGCGAACAAAAACTCCCCATACAACAAATGACCAACCACCTAGCAGCAACAGAAATATCCCCAGAGCAACTTGGAGTAAAATCATATTCTTCTGCAAAAACTGGTAGAATGGGTCATCTATCATATCTTTGGTAAAGCGAGGAACGTCCGCGAACGCAGGTGAACGATAAAACATCCAACCTATGTGACTCCACCAAAAGCCCTTATTGGAATCATGGGGATCTAACTCATTGTCGGAATGTAAATGGTGTATGCGATGCATTCCACACCAGTCCATGGGACCACCTTGACAGGCGAGTGTTCCGCACAAAGCGAGAAAATACTCTAGCCATTTGGGTGTTTGAAAACTACGATGGGTGATTAAGCGATGAAAGCCTAGGGTGATCCCCAAACCACCAGTCATCCAGTAAAGAAACAAGAAGACACCGATTGCTTTCCAGTTAAAGTTACTAGGAAGCAAAGCAAATAATGCTCCAATATGCAAACTTGAGAAAAAGATGATATGAAGCCAGTTAAGTTCGGATTTTGTTGATGTAGCAATTGTCATGTAGTAACCTGAATGGGAATTGTTCAGCCTAGTCTGCGCGGTATGCTAGCAAAGCGTGGTGCTTCGCGCCATGTATATGGAAATGTTATCTTTGTTTGAGCAAGAGGAACAAATGAACAGCTTAGAAAAGCTGCGTGAAGCAGAACAGGCACTGTTACAGATTTTTTCCGGTATTGACGCTCAGGTCAAGCAAAATCTTCAACGAGTGCTATGTGCTTTTCGGGAACATCGTGTGGGAGCACACCATTTTGCAGGTGTCTCCGGATATGGACACGACGACTTGGGACGGGAAACTTTAGATAAAGTCTTTGCTCAGGTAATGGGCGCTGAAGCCGCAGCTGTACGGGTGCAGTTCGTTTCGGGAACTCATGCGATCGCCTGCGCTTTATTTGGCGTTCTTCGTCCTGGTGATGAAATGCTAGCAGTGGTGGGTAGACCCTACGATACACTCGAAGAAGTGATTGGCTTGCGAGGTCATAATCATGGCTCACTTGCCGATTATCGCATTAGTTATCGACAATTGGATCTCACGGAGGAAGGAACTGTCGATTTTCAAGCTTTAAGTCATGCGATAGAGGACAACACGCGTTTAGTACTCATACAGCGTTCTTGCGGCTATTCTTGGCGTCCGAGCTTATCAATTGCTGATATTGAAAAAATTATCCATATAGTTAAACAGCAAAACCCTAATACAGTGTGCTTTGTTGATAATTGCTATGGCGAATTTATCGAAACCCAAGAACCCACTCACGTCGGAGCAGATCTTATGGCGGGATCGCTCATTAAAAACCCTGGTGGTACCATTGTCACGGCTGGCGGTTATGTTGCTGGTCGTGCTGACTTAGTAGAAGCTGCTGCATGTCGCCTCACCGCACCGGGGATCGGGAGTTATGGAGGCGCATCCTTTGACCAAAACCGCTTGCTTTTCCAAGGATTATTTCTCGCCCCACAAATGGTAGGAGAAGCGATGAAAGGAACCCACCTCACTGGTTACGTATTTCACCAACTAGGTTATCCGGTCAATCCCGCACCACTTGCTCCCCGTCGAGATGTGATTCAAGCCATAAAACTGGGTTCTGCGGAAAAACTAATCGCCTTTTGTAAAGCCATCCAACAAAATTCACCCATTGGTTCCTACCTTGACCCCATCCCCGATGAAATGCCAGGTTATGAGAGTAAAGTCGTAATGGCTGGAGGAACCTTCATCGAAGGTAGCACCTCTGAATTTTCCGCCGACGGTCCCCTCCGCGAGCCCTACATTGTTTACTGTCAAGGCGGAACTCACTGGACTCACGTAGCCATAGCTTTAGAAGCAGTCCTTGAAATAATTCATAATTCATAATTCATAATTCATAATTCATAATTCATAATTCCTTTCAATCGCCTCCCTAGTTGTTCTGTATGCTTCAATAAAAGTTCGGAAAGATTCCTGAGATATTTCCTCAGCAATCAATTTCTCTGCGACTTCATTGAGGACTTTATCTAACTTTTGCTGGAGAATATCTTTCTTTCGTCTGTCATGTAGCAATTCAACCATTGTCTTGATATAGGTGGCTGAAACTTCTCTCTGCTTACGTTGAATTTGTTCTTGTGCTTGTAGTCTTTCCCTATCTATTGCTTCACGAGTTGTTTTATAAGCTTCGTTAAAAGTTCGGAAAGATTCTTGAGAAATCCTTTCATCAATAAGCGCATCTGCTGCTTTTCTAAAAATTTCATCCAGCCGTTTTTGGCTAGTATCAAGGTTTCCAGGTATTGTTTTCATTAAATTAATAGCAGATTGAATGTAATCATCCGCTTCATTTTTCCTCCTACTTTCCATCCAAATTTTTAGCTGACGAATCCAATAAAAAGTGAGCAGAATCACTGTCAGAAGCAATCCTAAATAATCAGCATTTTCTTGAATAAAAGAAGGGCGGTCTCTTTCATAAAATGCTAGAGCACCCGGATGCAAAGGAGGAAGACCTGCTGTGTTTGCTTTTCTGGGGTCATCAATATTAGCAACTAAGGATTTAACTTCAGGATGTTCTGGAGAAATAGCATTAGCGATATCTTGACGATTTTCAATAATAATACGGGTAATTTCTTTAATAATATTTTTGTCTACCTTGTCACTTGCTACTAATATTCTGGATACAGCAACCGTTGGCAAATCTTCGCTAGGTACAGGAGGATTTCCTCTGTAAGCTCCCAGAGGAATGGTACCATTTTCCAGTGCAGGATGCTTAATTTTCATAGCTTCTGCTTGTTGAATAGCCACCAATTGTCCGCTGAAGTCTTTTACCAGTGTCGCGATTCCATGATTACCTGGTGCGCGGACTCGAAATAGAGCATCTGCTTTTCCTGATTTAAAATCTTCTTCTGCTTGCTTATCGTCGTAATTGCTTTTCTGTACACCTGTAACTGTAACATCTAAAGTTTGTCTATCTTTTTTAAATAAACTATAATGTTCTATCATCCTTAAAAAAGACTGATACTGTCCCCCCTTTGCTGGTAAAGCAACCGTCTTACCCCTCAGTTGAACAAATTGTAGAATTTTAGGGTCTTTGACAACTAACTGAAACAAATCCTGATACAGAATGGCGATAGTTCTAATATCAGCCTTTTTTTCTTCTGAAGGCAATGATTGTACCTTATTGACAGAGAATGTGTCCATTTCTTCAGCAGCAACATCTGCTTGAACTGCTGCTAAAGCTATTTCATTTTTTCGCAACATCTCTAAGCTTTCAGATGTACTGTCTGTTTCCTTTAACGTAATTTTAATGTTAGATTTACTTTCAACAACCTTTTCAATCGCCTCGCTGATAATATAGCTTTCTCCTTCTTTATCACCAGCTGCAAGAATGAGTTCCGGTGGTGTCCAACGATCCACCAATCCCCAAGTACCGATTGCGAGTAAACTCAAGCTACAAAGCCCAAGGCTGAGAAAAACAAATCTAGACACAGGGTCAAGGTTTTGAAAAAACTTTAGGAAATGAGAAGTTTTTATAGGTGCCATAGATGTCATATTTCAATATTTTGTATAAATTTATTCACCTGATTTTTGCACCCAACGAAATGGCTATAGCATTTCTATTTGAGTTACAAACACCTCGTCAAGGCAGGCAATAGGCAATAGGCAACCGAATTGTTTATAAATCATTTAGGATTGCTATATCAGGTTACGTTGTTTGATATCCATAGCAGTCCTAAATGAATCATAATAATACTTGTGATAGTTGTTTTAAGTCATTTGTCCTATGTTCTTTGAATCATTAAGGACACATGACCCTTGACAAAAGACGGAATTCACACAAATCTTATATCTGAAATAGGATTGCTATGACTGAAAACAGTTATTAATACTAATTAAACTGATGAAATTCCGGAATTATTATTTAGTTTATAAATAAGATTGCTAGGGGATCAATACGGTTCGGATCAGCCGGAATAGAAACCCGGTAACTTCTACGAAACTGGGTTTCACCGCACCTCGACTAAGTAGTCGTGCAAAATAAATTATCTAATTGGGAGAGGCAACAAGCAATCTTGCTACAGTGCTGGATTACAGCGATTTTAGTCAGTTGAAAAAATCTATAAATATTTATCCATAAGTACTTATCGTTAATCGAGCAGTACAGGAAGCCGGTTTGATTACTGAAATAATTTGTGTAGGTAGGCAATGGGCAATAGGCAATCTTGCTATAGAATTCTAGAATATTAAGGTGTACCTAGCTTCGTAAAAATCAAATAGGAGTCCTATATTGAGAGTTTAGGGAAAAACTCAATAAAAATGCCCTTGAGGCTAACAATTTTTTTACCTCAAAAGCATCTTCTGTTTATTATTCTTAGTAGCTTAAGTAGCTACACAAAAATAAGAACGGGCGGGGACGCCCGTACCACTTGATGGATAATTTATTTCTTGGAAGTCCCTCACCATCCGAGAAGAAACTGGATTTTTAGGATTTCTGTATCGGTGCTCTAGTAATGATTTTGCCAAGGTCCCCAGATGGCAAAAGTGATTCCAGGGGTTTGGATATTTACGAACATTGTTTGACCATCTGGAGAGAAGCAAGCACCAGCAAACTCGTTTTCATTCAGGGCGTTACGAGCAAACTGGTAAAGTTCTCCTTTAGGAGTTACGCCGACAAGGAATTGTTCGTCGTCACCATCTTCACAGAGAATGAGGTCTCCAAAGGGACTCACGACGATATTATCGGGATTCTCTAGTACGTTCTTATTATTAGGCTCGACAAATAGTTCAATGGTGCCGCCTTCCTTGGCATTTCTGCCAGGAATGTAACGCCAAACTTGACCCAGACCGCTAGCACCACCATTAGTACAACAGAAGTAGAATTCTCCATTACCAAACCATATTCCCTCGCCGCGAGAAAATTGTGCGGCTCCTTTCTCAAAACCTTCTTTTCGCACAGTATCTTGAGCAGGATCGTAATCCTCAATACGAACCCACTCCACCTCCATTGGTTGTCCTACAGGGAAGTTTGATTTGGTATTGACTTGTGGCATATTCTTGATTTTGAGGGCTTCAAGAATACCACCTTTCTCTAATCTGCCTGGTATATTAGGGATGAAACGATAGAAGAGGCTATCACCACGATCTTCAGTCTCATAAACAATTCCAGTTCTGGGGTCTACAGCAACAGCTTCATGGTTAAACCGACCCATTTCGATTAAAGGTTCAGGATCTACAGAACCCAATTTTGGTCTCCTTAAAGCCGGAACTTCAAAGTTATAACCGTGGCGCTTAGAGACATTATTTGGATCGGGTATCATGACAGCGGGATTTTGTGGATCGGGTATCATCCGATTTGTCTCTGGAGTAGAAGTGTTTTCTTCACAACTAATCCATGATCCCCAAGGTGTTGGACCACCCGCACAGTTACGGTATGTTCCTGCAAGGGAAGCATAATCTGTAACAAGCTTGCGATCGGGACCCACAATCAACGTTGTTGTGCCACCTTTACAGAGTTCATCATACTTTCGTCCTACCACCTGTGTTGAAGAACCAGGGCTAAGTTCGTGGTTACGGACTAAGATTACAGAGCGCCTTGGACCTGGAAAAGCTGCCATTCCATCATGCCCTCCAGGAACTGGATTGCCATCACTCATCAAATCCCCTGTCCGCGAGAATACTCTGTAATGAAACCCAGCTGGTAAATCTAACAAACCATTGGGGTCTTTAAGAAGTGGACCAAAACCATAAGCCGTGCCTAGTTCTCCTTGTGCTCTAGCACGAAGACCTTGTAAAGCATCTCCAACAACAATAGTGGCAGCAGTTGCACCCGCAAAAGTAAAAAATTGCCTTCTTGAAAAAGCCAAAGTTTCCTCTCCTTATATGCATTTCAACTTAGTAGATGCCGTGCATTGCCCATGTAATATTTGAGAAATACTGCAGCTTTCCCTCTCTCAACCGACTCTTTAGGGTTTACACTGTGTAAATATTACTCAACTCTTATGCACAAAAATTCTTGTTGACTACATCTACATTATTTGACTAGTTAAAGATGAGAATATACTTAGAAAGTTAAATTGAGTTAATGGAATTGTTAATCTTTAATACATAGATAGCAATTTTATTTGAGTTGCAAATACAAGCTATCAGAAACCCGATAACTCCTGCAAAACCGGGTTTCTTGGCGTTCGTGAATCATATAGGACTGCTATAGGTCTGTGTAAACTTCCCTTGCCACAAACGGACAACAGCAGAGTAACGCTCAATGAGACAATACAGCGTCATCTTCTCACTACGGGCAGAGCAGCAACTCGACCATATCTCTACACCTATATTGCCGACCGTGGTGGGAAGAGTTATAAGAAAGGCTAGCTGAAAACCCTGTGCGTTTACGCTGATATTAACGACGATGGAGAGGTGGTCTTTGTCGGTCGTCAAGGAACAAATGACGGTGTTTTCGTTAGTGACGGAACTTAAAAATAAAGGCGCAAAGACGCAAACGAACTCAAGCGCGTCTTTGCGTGAGGTATTACTCGGGTAATTTATACTGTTCAACAATTCGCTTAGCGAACTCTGGAACGTGTGCTTCTAGTTTTTCTGGATGATTGCGCTTAACGTACAAATAATTGCGGGTAAAGTGAGAATCAATGGAGAACCGAGCATATTCTAGCCCTTTAGGCCCAATTTTTTCGATAACCACACCCATCAGTTTCGCCGCCCACATGGGGAGGGTGACGCCTTTATCGTAAGCTGGTATGCTTTGTTGAACGGCAGCTTTGCGATCGCCCTTGGACATGACCGACTGAGTTTCGAGTTGGTCTCGCACTAGCTCTAGCATTTGTTTACCTTTTTCATTTCTGACCGTAATCCATTGCCATCCAAAGGGTGCGCCCATGTAGCCAACGACCAAATCGGCTAAAGAATTGACATAATCAAAGCAGCTCATACAAGATGGAGCAAAGACATCTTTAAGTTTGTTGGTTTTCAATCCAAAGAATGGGACTGTTTCTATGGAACCATCTTCGTGTTTGAAATGAACTTGGAAATCTTGCATGAATTCGTAGTGTACGACCGTATCGGGCGATTTACTGGTCGTCTCTAAGAATTTTTGCAGTCCCTCCCGTGACACATTATCTACACAGGGAGTCCCTAAAACGTAGAGTTTCTCTAATCCAAGCTGTTTTTCAACTGCTCGTAATGCTTGAATTTGACAACCCACACCAATGACTAATAATCGCTTTAGCCCAGATTTTTCTACCTGTTCCAACACGGAAAGGTTAGGGGATAAGGTTGGTTTATTGACTCGTGCTGCTAGTATTTCTTCTGGGGTACGGGCAATGATAGGCATCGGACCGAAACGGTCTTCTTTGGTGTTTTGGACGCAAACAACTCCTTCGACAATACCGCGATTCAGCATTTCAATAGCGATCGCACTGACAATACCAGTCCACTGAGCGCCTGGGATGGGTTGTTTCTTCCGCGCCGCCATCATATCTTGATGAACACCAAAGTACAATTCATCAGGGTTATCTAAATTGCGAGCGCGAGTGTGAGTTTGTTCTTCGAGCTTGTCTACTTGCTGATTGAGAAAAGCGCAAGCTTCCTTGACATAGTGAATATAATATGTATCGCACAAACCACACTCGCTACAGAGTTCCTTGGCTGGACGACGGCTATTGGGTTTGAGGGCTTTGGCTTTCTTGTGAGAAAAGACTGAAGTCATCTTAAGGGGCAGCATATTATTTTAGGAGTTTAACAGAATGAGGGGTTCAAATAGCAAATCTAAATTATTTGTAAAGACAAGAAACCCGGTATCTTGGAGATACCGGGTTTCTAATTTTTGCTCTTTCCGACAAGTATGGACTGCTATATTTATTATCAGTTTTAGATTCCCTGTGTTTAATTTAAAATTTTGATAGTTATGTCCTCAATTTTTGAACAATTTAAGAGTCGATATCATGAGTCTCGTATACAGTACATGGCTAAAGGAGAAGTTAGACTCAGTTTTGAAAATTTCGTAAGCATTACGATGTATTAAGGCTGCATTATCAGCACATAAAGTTGTTCAAACTTTCTCCTTGGCTGGTGTTGCGATACCACGCTTGAGTAAATCCGCCTCAAGTTCTCTGAGAAACTGACAATCTTCGTCCGGTAAAGGTTGGATTTCACTAACAGCAGGTTCCTTCTCAAGAAAAGCAAATGCTTGTCGGAATTGATGTGGATTTGCTTGTATGGGTGAGTCAAAGTGACAGGAGATAATCCGTTGAAAGTCCCAAGTTGCAATTTTTTCAGCCCAATTGAGTACTTGTCTCGGTGCTTGCGGAAGGATAAGTGTTCGCAGAATTGGGGCTACCAATGGACGTCCTCGACCTCTTAAAGTATCAAATGACTGCTTCGAGTTCTCTTTCCATCTGAACGGAAATATACCAAAGTATGCTTTTGCTGACCGCTCCGGTGCTTTCAGCATATCGCGAAACATTTGCCCTAATCCAGTTATCTCTACTGAACTTGGACGGAAATAAATTGCAAATAATGAGATGCGTTGCCATCCCTTGCGACGATTTTCTTCGTTATCCTCTATAGGTTGGGATGCATTGTCTCTGGCGTGAAACAGTAAGGGATAGGGATCTAATTGGACGATCGCAGGTGGGTTTTCTGGCACAGATATAATACTATCGGTTACAAGTAGAGTACGCGATCGCTTGTGAAGGAGTGCAACTTCCGCAAAAGACCCCCGTCCGAGGTTTATGTCCAACACCTCATAGTCAAATTCATCAGCAAAGGGAGATTGGTTTGAGTCTGGTGGGAGTACCTGAGTACGTTTATAGGGAAAACCAAGCCAACTCAGTGGTAGATTTAAAGGAAAACTCCACTGGTGAGGAGCAACGAACACCTGTGCTTGTGGAAAGCGTCTTGCAAATGGACCTACAAAAACTTTATGTTCCAGACCAGAACTTGTTGGAAAGATAATGTATCTAACATCACCGTACTTTACAACTAACTCATTAACTATACGGACACACTCATTTGTTGGAGCTACAGGTGCATAGACAAGCAGACCACCCGCAGAAAGCCTAACCACGGTCATGCGAATCGGCACAATGGTATAAAGAATGCCTTGAAGTTGCTCGAATATCCAGATAGTATCCTTAACTATTTCTCTACAAAGCGTTCGCCGTCTACCATAGGGATAAAGTGGTACAGCCAGCCAAAACGACCACGACCAATCTCTAGGTTCGTGGCTTGGTTGCATCCATTGTTCCTGGTGTCGTACCCCTAAGTTACTTTCCTCTGCGTCCATTGTTTCGTTAATATAACCCTGACATACTCGCTATCCCATTTCTAGCACTTGAATAAATAAAAATCTTTTCCCTACACCCTACACCCTACACCCTACACCCCTAATTTTTCTATACAAAGGCTGTACTCGTAATTTTTGCTTGAGTACAAGAATTGCGAGTCACGGTTTATCGAAGAAATCCTTCTATCCCCTCAACATACCAGTCCATTTTAAGTTGTTCTCGATCGGACAGAGTTTTGCCTTTCGGGACTCGCACTACACCAGTTTGGTCTTTCACCGGACCATCAAAAGGATGGGCTATACCTGTAATAAATTCTTCTCTCTTCGCCAGTACTAACTGTTGAACATCATAAGGGATGACTGAATTCATAGGAGAAATGTCAACCATTCCTTGACCAATTCCATACCAAACTTCTTTAGGTTTCCAAGTCTCATTGATAACAGCCAAAACTCTCTCTGTATAATATTTACCCCACTTACTAATATCTGATGTTAGGTGAGCGTTTGGACCAAACCTACTCATATCAGTGTTATGCCCAAACGCAAGAATATCTTTTTCTTCTGCCAATTGTACAATAGCAGCAGAGTCAGTATGCTGTGTCAGAACATCCGCACCTGAACTAAACAAAGATAGTGCGGCTTCTCGTTCTTTAGGTGGATTGTACCAACTTTGCACCCATTCTACCCTTACTATTGCTTTGGGATTGGTCGCCCGCACTCCTTGCATAAATGCACCTATTCCCCGAATGATTTCGGGAATCGGGTAAGCCCCAATAAAACCAACTATATTTGATTCGGTCATCTTACCAGCAATCATACCGGTTAAATATCGCGTTTCTTCAAGGCGTCCCATGTAAGTCCCGACATTAGTAGCCCGTTTGGAACCAGCACAATTTTCAAAGAAAACGTTGGGAAAGTCTTTTGCGACTTTAATAGTCGGATTCATAAATTCAACAGAAGTCGTGAAAATGAGTTGATTACCTTCATTAGCCAGTTGGCGAATCACCTTTTCCGCGTCCGCAGTTGGCTCGACATTTTCCACAAAAGTCGTTTTCACCTGACTTTGAAGGCTGGTGTCCATTTCTCGACGACCCAAATCATGACAGTAAGTCCACCCGAAATCACCTACAGATCCCAAATAAACAAATCCGACTTTCAGGGGTTCCGTTGCGATCGCGCTCGAAGTTGGTGAATAAACTTCACCTTGTGAAACACTATCAGGATTTGATTTACCGCCACCTTTACAGCCAGCAAATGCAAAGCCCATCCCTGTTAAAGTGACATACTTTATAAACTTACGACGCTCCATACTTCTTAATTGTCCTTTGTTTTTGGTCACTTATCCTTTGTGATTACAAATTATTCAGAACAAAGGACGTCGATCACGAGTCTTTTGACGATTTATTTAGGATTACTATAATATTTTGAGTCTAATTACACAAAAATTGTAACAAACTTATAATGGTTCGCCAGGTTCAAGGCAGAGTAAGCTCAATACGGTTCGGACAAGGAACTTCCAAACAAAAAAGTCGGACAATATCTCTTGTGGTACGTCTGTCTCAGACGTCACAGATGAAAACTAGGTCAGATATCAACTAAGCAGTTTTCCATGCTTGCCAAAACGTATATACTGCTAAAACTGCTAGCAATCCCCGAAATGCAAAAACAATAACTTTATTAGGTAATTTTGGTAAAAAACGAGTACTGAGTTGTACCCCCACAAGACCACCTAATCCCAAAATTAACCCTTCTATAAACAAAATATTCCCACTCACAGCGTGTCCTATTGCAGCGGAAATACCAGTAATAACAACTACACCTAAACTTGTTTGAATCGCCACTTTGATTGCTTCACCCAAGAGCAACATTTGTAAGGGAACCATAATCACGCCACCACCCACACCAAATAAGCCTGCAAGTATACCTGCTGTTCCTCCAGTGAAAACTCTAGCGATCGCAGGATTATATCGTGGTTCTTGAGTTTCTCCTTCTCTATTTGTTAATTGTTTACGTAATTCCACTAAATATATATTCAGTAAGAGTAAGATTCCAAACGCAACGAGCAACATACGAGAGGGGATAACGTTTGCTAAATAAACTCCTATTTGCGCTGTTAGCAAAGCAGGGAATCCTAACAAAAACACTTTCTGGAAATCAAAGTAACCCATGCGCCAATTTTGGACGCTACCAGAAACTGCTGTAATGACAATTGCTAAACTACTAGTGGCGACTGACTGCACTGGTGTATATCCCAATGCAATTTGCAAAGGAACTAAAACTGTCCCACCGCCAATTCCCAAAAATCCAGCAAGCACGCCAGAAAATAACCCACTAATAGCTATAATTAACCAATTTGATGGAATCATCTGAATTTAGAGGGGTGTAGGGTGACCAGGTGTGGGATGTGGGGGTTTGACTATAAAGAAATTATTTTGGGTAGGATGGACTTGGGTAGCATACTGTGAACACCTTTTCGAGGACTGTTAACGACTTGAGTGATGCGAAAGTTCACAGCTAAACTACACAACACATAAGCATCTTCTGGGGACAAATCAACAAAACGTTCTAAGAAAGCGATCGTATTTTTTAAAGCCAGTTCCAAAGCTTCATCCAATGTTTGTCCAAACCCCATAGAGATTATATCTGTAGGAGTTTCAGCGATTGGTGTTGTCAGCTGCAAATCCTTGCGAAGGGTTAACTGAATGGTACCATTCATGGAAGTTTCAATTGCCGTAACATTCACTTCACCATCGCCCTGTGCTGAATGTCCATCTCCAATAGAAAATAACGCACCTGGGACAAAAACAGGCAAAAAAACTTTAGAACCCGCTTGCAACTCTTTATTATCAATATTACCACCATAACAACCAGGAGGAATTGAATTTCGGGACTCTTCTGGTGTGGCGACACCGAGAATACCGAAAAACGGTTTTAGAGGAATTTTAATACCACTATTAACGGGAAATTCAGTGATATTACTTTTTAAATCTAGGGAAATAAATCTGAGTACTGGTTTATTGAAACGGTCTGGTAAAGCCCCCCAACCAGTACGAATAGCATTAAAGCCAACAGGTAAACTCGGTGTAATTGTCTCTAATTTTACTTCCAGTACATCTCCAGGTTCCGCATCTCGTATATAAATTGGTCCAGTTAACAGATGTGGTCCGGTAGCAATTTTGCGTTCTATTGAAAGATTTTGGCAAATATCAATAAATTCAGGTGTTAAAAATTCTGGTGGTGCTTTGTCGTAAAGGTAGTAACCCGTATAGGTTTCTACCTCAATTGTATCGCCTGAGTCAACGGTGAGTGCGGGTTTCAAAAGGTGTGAGAAACCTCCTAAATGGACCGTTTCTTTTGTGGCTGGAAGTGTATGGTGAGCCATTGTTGTGGTAGTGCTTCTTGCAAATGATTTTATACGTGATGCTGGGTATACAAAACCAACATACTGCATCGTAACTCGCGAACACTGTTCAGTTCTATCACAACTTTTCGCGCTCCAACCTTCCAAATTGCGTGCTTGTTCAATCAAAAAAGTGTCGGGAATGTAGGAGTATTGGGGTGTAGGATACTCCCCATTCCCCATTCTCTATCTAAGCTGTCCGGAATCGTGCGAGTTCTTCGCCGGTTTTTGCATCATGGGCGTGAACAGTACACACAAGACAGGAATCAAATGACCGTGCGACATGACCCACCTCTACAGGGTCGTTGGGGTTAAAGATAGGTGTTCCTACGAGGGCTTCTTCTATCGGTCCCCTTGCTCCTTCTCCGTCACGGGGTCCTATATTCCAAGTACTGGGAGCCATGATTTGGTAATTTTTAATCTTACCACTCTCAATTTCTATCCAATGACACAATGCACCTCGCGATGCTTCTGTTGCGCCCCAACCACGACCATCTTTTTCTTTAGGTTTGATATACCAAGGGTCGTTTAAGCGGAACTCGCGCAGACAGTGTTCTGCTTGTCGGTACAACTTGACAATTTCGTGAACTCGTGCTAGCTGACGTAGATGAACGCTGGCACCACCTAATTGCTTAAATGCATCTAAAATAAATCCATCATAATGCTGCCAGTGTTCTCCATATTTGCTACCTGCGACTAACTGACGAGCAAGGGGTCCTGCTTCCAAGCGCCCATAGTCTCTATGACTGACCGAAGTTGACCAAGAATATTTACCCTCAAAGTCCTTAGTATTATTCTGGATTGGCTTGGTCGTGCGATCGTAGGGGTGAATATCCTCTTTCGGTTCGTCATACCAAGAGTGAGTTGTATTCTCCCGCGCAAAAGCTTGATCCATCTGGCTGTGAGTGTCAGTAAAACTATCATACACTCCACTCTTCATGATTACAGCAGAATTCCGTTCTGCAATTGTCGGATTCTGGTATCTTGCTTCATGAGGTAAGTACCCCCAAGTTACATATTTACCAACACCAGCGCCGTACTTATGCAAACCAATATCTAAACCCATGCGCCAGTAAAAACCTAAATCAGAATTGGCGTGGCTTGGTTTTTCATCCAACCAAATCAACAAGTCCTCATAGGTCTGAATTTGTTCGTAGCGTTCTAAAGAACAACCTAACCATACAGGTTCTAACCAGTTGGTGCGAAAATATTCTAAAATTGACCAAGCACGGGTAATGTCTGTTAAGGTCGGCGCACACATGACACCACCAGGTACCATGTAGCTCGAATGAGGCCATTGTCCCCCAAATAAAGCATAAATTTCGACTGGTTTGCTGGAAATGGTAACACCGAGTTCGTAAGATTTGCCCGTGAAAGCTGCAAAACGTCTGCAAGCTTCTGGGTAGAAGGGACTGTATTGATACTTTTGATTGGTCAAATCAATAGCAAATAGACCGTAAAAGTAACGAGGTATACTTTGGATTGTTTCGACAATTTGACCCAAATTTCTGGCCAAAATCGCATTGCGTGGAACTTCTGTTCCCCACGCCGTATCTAACGCCCAGGCTGCACTTGTTAAGTGAGAAGCTCCGCAAATACCACAAACACGAGGTGTCACAATTAACCCTGCTTGTGGGTCTTTACCGCGCAGGATGACTTCAAACCCTCGGAAGAGTTCAGCATGAGTCCAAGCATTGACAACAAGCCCATCTTCTATTTCTACTCGGACATCTAAATCGCCCTCGACTCTTCCGACGGGCGATATATCTAGTGTGTATGTTCCCATTGTTTTTTGTTAGTTGATAGTTGTTAGTTGATAGTTGTTAGTTGATAGTTGTTAGTTGATAGTTGATAGTTGTTTTCTTTTAGCCACTAACCACTAACTACTAACCACTATCTAAACTGTGAAAAAGTCTTCTTCTGCCCAAGGTGGCATGGTGTCTTTTGACACAATTGTGAGTAGGGCATAATCTTTTTTGTTGACGCCTGTGGGTAAATCTTTAGGAACTCCCATAATAGTTTGGGTCTTGAATACGGTTCCCGGTTTGAGGTCGTAGAAGGGAAATTCTGGTTCGGTACAGCCCAAGCATGGCATCCCAGCACGGGTTTTGGAAGAGACGCGATTCCATAAGATGCGGTTGCAGGATGAGTGGGTCATCGGACCGCGACATCCTAAGTCGTAGAACAAGCATCCTTTACGCTGACCAAATTCTGTGGTTGATGCTTTGTAAGCAAAGTGGATGTTGCGGGTGCATCCTGTTTGTGTATAGGTGTTGAAGAAGGTTTGCGGACGATGGAGTTCGTCAAGAACTATGTCGCCAATTCGATTTGTGGCGATCGCAACTAATATCTGCGTAATCCAGTCGGGGTGGGCGGGACATCCAGGAATGTTAATAACGGGTAATCCCGCTTTAGACCGGAATTCTTTCCCTAAAAAGCCTCCTTCTTGACGCTTGAGAAATTGTAACCCCTGAGACTCGCTGGGGTTAGGAGACATGGCTGGAATTCCACCCCAACAAGCACAATCCCCCACCGCCACAATATATTTAGCAACTTGTGAAAGGTCGCTTAACCACTCTTTCATTGGGCGATCGGCAAAACGGTTCCATTCTCCGGTACCGTTGGGAGCATTAACAACTGTGCCTTCAAACACTAATATATCAACGGGAATTTTACCCAACAGACATTCCCACAGCATTGTCTGCAAGTTTGCACCCAGCTCTAGCCCTAAAGATGGGTGCCAAAGAACATTGATACCAAAGTCAGTCACCAAGTCACAGACTGTCGGTTCTTCTGCATTGAGAAATGACATGGTGTTACCCGAACAAGCACCACCTTGCAGCCACAGTAAGTTAGTCATTTTTTATCTTTTACCCTGTGCGATCGGGAAAACAAAAAGTTAAAGCAAGTGGACAGTTATCAGTTATCAGTTAACATGAATATTTTTCTATTTTTATCCAATAAATCTGTAACCTGTAAGTTGTCTTGCTAATACTGATAACTGTTCGCTATTAACTATAGAGCCTTTTTACTCTGCGTACTTCAATACTTATTGCTTAAGGATAGTTGAGGTCGGGTGAAACCCGGTTTCGTAAAATTTATCGGTTTTCTCCTACATTGCTATCCCTTGTAGTATTGCTTCGTACTTTACATTTGATTATTTATTTAATATCATGGATTTTTTATTCAATTGTTTATCATTTACACATTTTTTGATATTTAATTAAGAAAAATATAATCATAAAAACAAAAAAAAGTTATTAGAGTAACATATTATTTTCATAATAGCAGCTAAGATATGAGCAATGATATGAGCTATCTATCAAATATTCTTGAAAGTCGATGAAAATGTGACTGGCTAAGAGTTTAACTAAATTTTGATAAGCAAACAATTAACAGAAAAAAGATAGAATTTTCGCCAATCTGAAGTATTTGTATACACTGCATACATAAAATCAGCGTTTTAACAAAAAAAGATTTGTGAAAATAGCAATTATGAATAAAAATTCAAATGAAATCATGATTATAATTAAAAGTGTAAAAACATTCTATCTCTTTAGAGATAAATGGGTTTTATATTGAAACAACCTCACTCAGAAAATCCAAGAAGTCTTTAAAAAACTTCTGATAATAAAGCTTGGCAAATCGCAATCGATACCCCTAAATCTGTTAACTGTTAACAGTTAATCGGTACTCATTGATTGAACGAGATATTGCTTGTGCTTCTGATTTTTGTGGGCGTTGAATACTGATTTTTCTACCTGCTACAGGAAAAGTGGTAATGTCCCCTAGCATGACAGATTCAGCAGTGAAGGCGGCTATGACTGTTATTGTCTCGTCTCCTGCAACAACACAAGAAAAAATTCAGATGCTGATTGAGATGGCGCAAGGCTTTCAAAAAAAGCCAAAAACTGCTCAGGACTTGTGGAATACAATTTCACTATACAAACAAGCGTACAATCTCTGTACAGAGGACGATTTGCTGTGGAAAGCTAGGGCAAAGGCGGGATTAGGAAGCACACTCAAAGCAATTCCGGATGGTGATGAAAAACTACTTGTGGAGGCAAAAGTGGCATATGAAGAAGCTCTACCTATTCTACAACAGTTAGCTCCTCCAGAGGAAGTGGCAGAAGCTCAGATGAATTTTGGGTTAGTGCTGCAATCCCTCGTACCATTCAATTTAGTAAGAATAATAGATAGCATCCAAGCTTACCAAACGGCTTTGCAAGTCTTTTCTTGGGACAAGTACCCACAAGAATATGCCATTTTACACAATAATATTGCAGTTGCTTACCTCTCTACACCCCCTACATCCGAAAGGGAATACTTACGTCAGGGGTTAGCAGTGCAGACATTTGAGGAAGCCCTTAAGCATATTCGACTCATTGACCATCCCAGAGAATATGCAATGTTACAAAACAATTTGGGTAACGCTTTACAATATTTACCTAGTGGGAATCCCGTCAAGAATATCTTGCGTGCCATTGCTGCTTATGATGAAGCGTTAAAAGTGCGTAACTCTAGAGATACACCTCTAGAATATGCTAACACAATTTCTAATAAAGCTAACGCCTTAATCAACTTACCCGACGACACAGAAAAACCAGAAGCAGGAAATATTCAACATCTCTTACAAGCGCGTAGTTACTACCAAGAAGCTTGGCAAATTTTCCTGCAACATGGACAAATTGAACAAGCACAAATGATAGCAAATGTACTGCAAGAGCTTGAGATTAGTTAGTAGATAGTAGATAGTAGATAGTGGTTAGTGGATAGGAGAGATTAGTTAGTAGATAAAGAAAACCACTAACAACTAACCACTAACAACTAACCACTAACAACTAACTACTAACAACCAACCACTAACCGACTATGACCGACCTTTTGACAAATCCGACTGTACAAGAAATATTCTCAAGTTTAATGGCAGGTGACTTAAATTTAACGACGGGAGTGATTTGGTTTTTAGTTGCAACAGCCTTATCAATGATTGGTGGTGCTATTGGAGGGATGATGTTAGCCGGAAAAGATATAGGCTATCAGTTTTCTGCACTTCTCGGTGGTTTATTTGGTCCGGCGGGAGTTATTCCTGGGATTATTTTAGGGCTAATCGTATTGAATATGTTGAGAGGTTTTTAGGAGGAATCATGATAGAGATAGGATGGTTTACTGCTAAGTTGTTTTTTAAGGGAAAGCTACTGCGTGACCCCATGTATTTTGTCAAACAAACCTCTATTGGGATTGGTGTTAGTACACTAATGCTATTTTTACTCGCTCAAACCAATATGAGTCTTTGGGTCCCAATTTCAATCTCTAGTTTTGCAACTGGCTTAATGATGCCGTATTTACTCAAAGACCTGAAGTTGAAATAAAAGGGTGTGGGGTGTGGGGTGTCGGGTGTGGAGGTGATGAATTTTAATACTGCTCGGTTAAAAACTTCCAAAAAAAGTCTTCAAATATCTCTTGTGGTACGGGCGTCTCGCCCGTGAGTGAACACAGACAAGCATCTCCCCCATGAGCACAGACAAGCGTCCCCTCCGTGAGTGAACACAGACAAGCATCTCCCCCATGAGCACAGACAAGCGTCCCCTC
>JAWQFQ010000046.1:8540-8620 GCA_035967975.1 Scytonema sp. PMC 1070.18 | reverse complement strand
CGTGAGTGAACACAGACAAACATCCCCCCCATGAGCACAGACAAGCGTCCCCTCCGTGAGTGAACACAGACAAACATCCC
>JAWQFQ010000046.1:4120-8440 GCA_035967975.1 Scytonema sp. PMC 1070.18 | reverse complement strand
CCCCGTGAGTGAACACAGACAGGCGTCTCGCTCTTGAATGAGCATGGGCAGGCGGAGACGCCCGCCCCACAAGATGGAGAATATAGTTCTTAGAAATCCTTTATGAAAATTCCCCCACACCCGAAACCCCACACCCTACACCCTCTTTCTCCACAAGGAGCAAAAGTCCTTCTTGGAAAGAGCACGGAACCGGGACAGCTAGTAATTCCTGTATCGCCTGGTCGCAGCGAGATGTTTGGACCGCGTGGCGCGTGTTTGATATCCGAGATGGGTCCTTTGTGGGTATCAGATACGGGACATCATCGTTTGTTGGGATGGCGAAAAGCACCGACCGATGACAACCAATCGGCTGACTGGGTTATAGGACAACCGGACTTTGATTGTGAGGGACAAAATGCTAAGGGTAGTCCCGGAAGGGCGACTTTAAATGTACCTACGGGTATCTGTGGGTGTGGGGAAGGATTGGCGGTAGCTGATGCATGGAATCATCGTGTCCTGATTTGGAAAAAGTTGCCTGAAGATAGTAATGTCCCAGCAGATATCGTATTAGGTCAAGCTAACTTCACCGATAACGAACCCAATCGGGGACACCTCCAAGCCGCAGCCAATACCCTCAACTGGTGCTACGGCGTTTTCTATCATGAAGGACGGCTGTTCGTTGCTGATACGGGAAACCGTCGGGTCTTAATTTGGCATCATTTCCCGGAGGAAAACGGTCAACCCGCTGATTTGGTGTTGGGACAACCTGATATGATGTCCCGCAATGAAAACGGTGGTGCTAGTCCTTCAGCATCTAGTATGCGTTGGTGCCACGATATCACCTTTTGGGGAGACCATTTGGTTGTTACCGATGCAGGAAACAATCGGGTGATGATTTGGCAGAGTATGCCAACTGAAAATAATACTCCTTGTACAGTGGTTTTAGGACAAAAAACCTTTGACTCTACAGAAATGAATCAAGGAGATTATTTTCCTAATGCTAGTAGTTTGAGTATGCCGTATGGTGTTTCAGCTGCTGGAGATTGGTTGTTAGTTGCTGATACTGCTAATTCCCGATTATTGGGGTGGAAAAAGCCCGAAACAATCTTGTCTTTGCTGGGTTCTGAAAGTTATGCGATCGCCGGACAACTGAATTTTCAAAGTAAAGGTGAAAATCGCAACTTTGGCTTACCTTCACGAGACAGTCTCAATTGGTCTTACGGAGTAAAAATATGTGGCAAAACTGCGGTGATAGCTGACTCTGGAAATAATCGAATTTTATTATGGCAATTCCATTATGAATATCGAAGAAATTAGAATTAGCGGTACTGTTCAAGGCGTTGGATTTCGCCCTACTGTCTATCGTTTGGCAAAAGCCTGTGGTTTGTGTGGTGAAGTTTATAATGATGGGCAAGGAGTCCTCATTCGAGTTGGCGGTAGTCAAGATTCTATAGAGGAATTTGTTCAAAGGTTACAGAAAGAATGCCCACCATTAGCGAGAATTAATGTGTTGGCTCGAAGACCTTATGAAGGTCAGTTTCCCTTCAACGACTTTATTATTTCCAGCAGTATTCCTAACGGAGTCAATACAGAAATGACTTCCGATGCTGCAACTTGTCCCCAATGCCAAGCAGAAACTCTAGACCCTTTTAGTCGCTGGTATCGTTACCCCTTTACCAATTGTACTCATTGTGGACCCCGCTTGAGTATAACTCGTGCCATTCCTTACGATCGCAGCAATACTAGCATGGCAGAGTTTGCTATGTGTTCGGATTGCGAGAGTGAGTATCAGGATGTCACAAATCGCCGCTTTCATGCTCAACCTATAGCTTGTCATGTTTGCGGTCCCAAAGCTTGGTTAGAACGTTCCGATGGTAGACCTGTCACACACTCTATGTTTTCTATGCTCGATGATATTGATGCTGTTTGCACCCTATTACAAAAAGGCGAGATTGTAGCCATTAAAAGTCTTGGTGGATTCCATCTCGCTTGCGATGCAACCCAAGAAACTGCTGTGCAAAAACTCCGCCAGCGTAAGGGACGCGATGATAAACCTTTTGCTTTAATGGTGCGCGATATGTCAATCCTCGAAGAATACTGCACCCCTAACGCCACAGAAAGAGAATTACTCCACAGCCCAGCCGCCCCTATTGTTGTCATGAAGGTTAGAGCTGGAGATGAAGAAGGAGAACGGGGAAGTGGAAGAATAGAAATGATGGAAAGCCAAAAAAAAACCTGTTTCCAAATACCATTTCTAGTTCATTAACTACACCCCCAATAGCGCCTGCAGTCGCACCCAAGCAAAATACTTTAGGCTTCATGCTACCCTACACCCCATTACACCATCTCATTCTCAAGCGCATGAATCGTCCGATTGTCCTTACAAGTGGGAATTTCTCTGATGAACCACAATGTATTGACAATGAAGAAGCTTGTGTGAAGCTAGGGAAAATTGCAGATTATGTCCTCCTGCACAATCGGGAAATTGTCAACCGAATCGATGATTCAGTGGTGCGGGTTATAAATAATCGAGTCCAAACCATGCGACGTGCCAGAGGATACGCACCCGCACCCATAAATTTACCGACAGGGTTTGAGAGAATTCCTCAAATTTTGGCTATGGGTAGTGAGTTAAAGAATACCTTTTGTTTGTTGCGAGACGGAAAAGCTATCCTGTCCCAACATCTAGGTGATTTAGAAAATGCAGTGTCTTTCCAATCCTATCAGGAAACACTTAATTTATACTTAAACTTATTTGAGTATAAACCAGATGCGATCGCAGTTGACCTTCATCCCGACTACTTATCAACTAAATTAGGTCAAGAATTAGCCTCTGCAAATCAGGACGGACACGGTTTTCCCGTGTCCCTCACTTACATTCAACACCATCATGCCCACATTGCGTCATGTATGGCAGAAAATGGCGTTCCTCTCAACTCCACACCTGTTTTAGGTATTGCACTGGATGGACTAGGCTATGGTGAAGATGGAACACTATGGGGCGGAGAATTTCTTTTAGCCGACTATCGCCAGTTTCAAAGGGTAGCAACATTTAAGCCAGTCCCAATGGTTGGTGGAACAAAAGCCATTAAAGAACCTTGGCGTAACACCTACGCTCAATTATTATCTGCTTTTGATTGGCAAGATTTAAAACAAAAATACGGAAATCTTGATATAGTAAATTTTCTTGAAACAAAACCACTGACACTCCTCAATCAGTTAATAGACAAAGGTATTCATTCTCCCCTGACTTCATCCGTCGGACGTTTATTTGACGCCGTTGCTGCTGCGATTGGTCTCTGTCGGGAACAATCTAGTTATGAAGGACAAGCAGCCATTGAACTGGAAGCATTAGTTGATTCCAAGATTTTACATAATCGTGAAAACAGCTACAGTTACCCTTTTGATATCAATCTTTTAAATAATACTTACTGTATAGATTCCCGTCCCATGTGGCAAGCTTTACTAGATGATTTACAGCAGCAAATTCCTCAAGCAGTTATAGCTACTAAATTTCATCAAACTTTAGCTCATACCATTGTCAAAACAGTTTCTCGTATTTCTAAAAAAAATGCCATTAAAAGTGTTTTCTTGAGTGGAGGTGTCTTTCAGAATTGTATTTTATTAGAACAAGTATCCAATCAATTATATACCCTAGGATTCAATGTTTTCACTCACAGTCAAATTCCCTGTAACGACGGTGGTTTATCACTAGGACAAGCTGTGATTGCTGCGGCGAGATTAATAAGAGGGGTGTAGGGTGACAGAATAATTCGTAATTCGTAATTCGTAATTCGTAATTAAAAGAAAAAATTTCAGTTGTGGGTATCCAGCCCAGACTGTAGCGTGTGGGTAACAACTACAAACTACGAATTGGAGCAAAGCGACTTGACCGGGTGTAGTGATTATATTTCATTTTTTCCCTTTTTTCTTTACCCTACACCCTACACCCTGTCTCAAAAAAATTTGAATTAAAAAAAAGGATAATCAAATGTGTTTAGGAATTCCTGGTCAAATTATAGAAATAACTGATGTTGCGAGAAAGCTAGCGATTGTTAACGTAGGTGGCGTCAAGCGTCAGGTCAATATTGCTTGCATTGTTGACGAACAGCATCCCCCAGAATCCTGTGTTGGTGATTGGGTGCTTGTTCATGTTGGCTTTGCTATGAACAGGATTAACGAAAAAGAAGCCACTGAAACATTGCAGCTGTTAGAGGAATTGGCAGAAGTAGTTAGTGGTTAGTGGTTAGTTGATAGTGGTTAGTTGTATTAACCCAGAACCAATAACTATCGACTATCGACTATCGACTATCAACTATCGACTATCAACTATCGACTATC
>JAWQFQ010000046.1:0-4020 GCA_035967975.1 Scytonema sp. PMC 1070.18 | reverse complement strand
ACTATCGACTATCGACTATCGACTATCAACTATCGACTATCAACTATCGACTATCCACTATCGACTATCCACTATCCACTATCCACTATCCACTATCCACTATCCACTATCAAAACATGAAATACGTAGATGAATTTCGAGAGCCTTTAAAAGCTGAGGCTTTACTTCGTGAAATTGAAAAAGTCTGTCAACAATTAACAAGACCTATCAAAATTATGGAGGTCTGTGGCGGTCATACTCATTCTATTTTTAAGTATGGTATTGAAGATATACTACCTGATGTTGTTGAACTTATTCACGGTCCTGGTTGTCCTGTTTGTGTAATGCCTAAAGGAAGGCTAGATGATGCGATCGCCATTGCTCTACATCCTAATGTTATCTTCACTACCTTTGGTGATGCGATGCGGGTTCCCGGTTCCAAACTGAGTTTGATGGAAGCTAAAGCTAAGGGTGCTGATATCCGCATGGTTTACTCTCCTTTGGATAGCTTGGAAATAGCCAAGGAAAACCCCGCCAAACAAGTTGTCTTCTTTGCTTTGGGTTTTGAAACAACCGCTCCCAGTACTGCTTTAACAATTATGCAAGCAGCAGATGAAAACATTCGTAACTTCAGTATGTTTTGCAATCACGTCTTAGTGATTCCCGCCCTCAAAGCGCTGTTAGACAACCCCGATTTACAACTAGATGGGTTTGTGGGTCCAGGTCATGTCAGTATGGTGATTGGTTCTGACCCTTATGAGTTTATTTGTCAAGAGTACAACAAACCTATTGTTGTGTCAGGATTTGAACCTTTGGATATTCTCCAATCTATTTGGATGCTGGTCAAACAAATTGTCGAAAATCGTTGTGAAGTCGAAAATCAGTATAACCGATTGGTAGAAAAACCGGGGAATCAAATGGCGATCGCAGCCATAAATAAAGTTTTTGAAGTTAGCGAAAGTTTCCACTGGCGGGGTTTGGGCGATATTCCCAATTCCGGCTTGAAAATCCGCAGTGAATATGTATTGTTCGATGCAGAACTTAAGTTCGCCATTCCCAATCAGAAAGTTCCTGACCACAAAGCCTGTAAGTGTGGGGAAATTTTAAAAGGAGTCATGAAACCTTGGCAATGTAAAGTTTTTGGTACAGCTTGCACTCCAGAAACACCCATTGGGACTTGCATGGTATCTTCTGAAGGTGCATGTGCAGCTTATTATAAGTATGGTCGTTTTTCTAAATTCACTACCTGACACCCTTATCTGAGATGGAAATCGCCATATTTAACTTCTCTTTAAATAAAAAGTATTCCATCTAAAGGTACGATACTCTAACAAAGAGCTGACCATACAACGTTTCCATGCATTATAATCAGGGCTTTTTAGAGTATAATTCTAAACACCTCCGCATCTTTATTGTCGGTGGTTCAATAGGCGGTTTGTGCGCGGGGTTAGCACTACGCCGTATCGGTTATGATGTAAAAATTTGCGAGCGCTCGCCCAACGCTTTACAGAATCGGAGTGCTGGATTGGTCGTACAACTGGAAGTTAATCAGTTTTTAGTAGAACATATTGTAGCTTCACCAGATGCAATGTCTGTTCCCTGTTGGAAGAGACAATTCATATTACGGAATGGTAACATAATCTGGGAAGAATCGACTTCTCAAATCATGACTTCTTGGGATGTATTGTATCGCCAACTGAGGAAAGTTTTCCCCGATGAAAACTACTATTCAGGAATCAAAGTTGTTAATTTTGAGCAGGATGACGACTGTGTGAAGGTGTATTTTGAGGATGGTCGAAAAGAAGAATGCGATCTATTAATTGGTGCTGATGGTATGGGCTCTACAATACGTCAGCTACTCCTACCAAAGATTATTCCTGAATATGCAGGTTATGTTGCATGGCGGGGACTGGTAGATGAAAATATGGTTTCATCTGAGATTGCAAAATCCTTGACCAACAACTTTATCTTCTACAATGGACCTAGTATGCAGGCATTATGCTACTTGGTACCCGGATTCAATGGAGAACTTGAGCCAGGAAAACGTCGCTTCAACTGGATTTGGTACTTTAATGTTTCAAAGAATGAACCGTTACAAGAATTGATGACTGACCATCAGGGACGTGTGAGGGAATTTTTTCTTCCTCAGGGAGAAGTTCGGGAAGAAATTCTCCAAAAGCGAAGAAGAGATGTGAGAAAATTTCTACCACTCGTCTTTCAGCATCTGTTTGAACTGACAGAGAACCCATCCATTCAACCCATCTATGACTTGTCAGCACCGCGCATAGCTTTTGGAAGGGTATGCTTAATTGGTGATGCGGCTGGGGTTGTCCGACCTCATACAGATGCGGCGACTTCCAAGGCGATCGCCAACGCCGTTGAACTCGCTCAAGAATTACAGGATGCTAAAGGTGATGTCTTAGAAGCACTCTCGATGTGGGAACCAACTCAGTTAGCAATGGGAAATTACCTCAAGGTTCTAGGCGTCACTTTAGGACAGCGTTTGGGGCTGGGAAAAATTGGTGTCAGTAGCGGTTAGTTGATATTGGATAGTTGATATTGGATAGTTGATAGTGGTTAGTTGATAGTGGATAGTTGATAGTGGATAGTTGATAGTGGTTAGTTGATAGTGGTTAGTTGATAGTGGTTAGTGGGTTAGTTGATAGTTGTTATTAAGAAACATAAGAAGGTGTGTTGAGACTGTCCGTGATGTACTGAAATCTTAATATATAATGCGTTACGCTAACGAAGAATGCAATCCTACAAAAAACTAGTGTAGACGCGCCATATCGCGACTTTAGAACCATCAACTAACTACTATCAACTAACCACTAACCACTAACCACTATCCACTATCCACTATCCACTACTCATACAAATGTCCTTCTCAACCCAACATTCCTTCTTTCAAAAACTCGAACAATTTCGTCGTCGTCGAAGTAAAGTCCTAGATACAAATATTACCTTAGCGCATGGTAGTGGTGGTAAAGCCATGCGCGATTTAATTGATGATATTTTTGTCAATCATTTTGATAATCCTATTCTTTCCCAATTAGAAGACCAAGCAAGTTTTAATTTAGCAAGTCTTTTGCAACTGGGAGACAGACTTGCTTTCTCCACAGATTCCTATGTTGTAGACCCTTTATTTTTTCCTGGTGGTGATATTGGAGAGTTAGCTGTCAATGGTACAGTTAACGATTTAGCAATGAGTGGTGCTAAACCTTTATATCTCAGTTGTAGCGTCATCTTAGAAGAAGGGCTTCCTGTTGAAACTTTGCGGCGTATCGTTCAAAGTATGCAAGTTGCAGCTAAAAAAGCTGGTGTACAAATTGTGACAGGTGATACAAAAGTTGTGCATCGTGGTGCAGCAGATAAATTATTTATTAATACGACTGGTATTGGTGTTATTCCTGAAGGAGTTTCTATTTCTGCTCGCAACTTGCAACCGGGAGATGCAATTATTATTAATGGTGAATTAGGCAATCACGGTACAGCAATTTTAATCTCCCGTGGAGAATTAGCATTAGAAAGTCAGATTGAAAGTGATTGTCAGCCGTTGAATGGTTTAGTCGAAACCATCCTCAATGTTTGTCCTGATGTTCATGCGATGCGGGACGCGACACGGGGCGGTTTAGCTACAGTCTTAAATGAATTTGCTTTGAGTTCTGATGTAGGGATTCGTCTTGATGAACGAGTTTTACCAGTGCGTGAAGAGGTTAAGGGTGTTTGTGAAATTTTAGGATTGGACCCTTTATACTTAGCGAATGAAGGTAAGTTAGTGGTAGTGGTAGGACGCGAAAATGCTGACACTGTTCTATCAGCTATGAAGTCTCACCCAGCTGGAAAAGATGCTTGTATTATTGGCGAAGTGATTTCTTCACCTCCCAACGTTGTTTTGTTAAAAACTGCTTTTGGAGCTGAACGTATTGTTGATATGCTGGTTGGTGACCAGTTACCTAGGATTTGCTAATGGCTAATTGCTAATGGCTAATTGCTAATTGCTAATTGCTAATTGCTAATTGCTAATTGCTAATTGCTAAT
>JAWQFQ010000045.1:5085-48090 GCA_035967975.1 Scytonema sp. PMC 1070.18 | reverse complement strand
TGAATTATGAATTATGAATTATGAATTATGAATTATGAATTATGAATTATGAAAAGATTTGGAATGAATAAATTCCTATTGTAATAAAGGTTTGTAGTAGCGCTGTCTTCGCATGCATCGCAACTACTAACTAAGGAACTTCCAAATAAAAAAGTATCCAAAAATTTCTTGTGGTGCGGGCGTCTCGTCCGTCTCCACTCATTCACGAGCGGGGACACCCGTACCACAAGATGGATAATTTATTTCTTGGAAGACCCTAACCGTAGGCTTGTAGTTTACGTTAGTATATAAAATAAAGCAAGTAATTATATGACTCATCCATTGATTGAAAAACAAATTATTGCTCAACTTAACAAATTGAGTGAAGAGCAACAACAGCAAGTACTAGATTTTGCCCAATTTTTAGCTACGAAACACCTTGTTAGTGTACCTGGAAAGGATTTGTTGCATTTCGCTGGTACTATCTCATCTAAAGATGCCAAAATTATGCTAGAGGCAGCAGAAGAAAATTGGGGACAGGCAGATTTGGAAGCATGGTCTGAATGATATTATACTTGTTCGAGTATCCATAATTAGGACTGAGACAGTGACTCACCTAAATTTGGGTGAGGTTGCAGATTCTAATATGGGCAATAAAACGGACTTGATATGAGTGGTAAGTTTTTACTGGATACCAATATAATTATTGCTTTACTTGAAGGAGACACATTAGTTGAGCAACGTTGTGAAGAAGCTGAAGCGGTGTTTGTTGCTAGTACTGCGATAGGAGAACTTTACTATGGTGCTAAAAAACCCGGTTTCTCTCACCCTTAAAGACTGATTTTTCGTTGGCGCAACTAAAAGTTACCGGGTTGAGTGGGATGACTGTACTGATGCTCTAGTGCTATCCGCCACTGACGGGAGGAATCAACACAACTTCATCGCCATCGTTCAAAATGGTATCTGGTTCCACCAATTGGAGATTAACTCCAAAGCGGGTGATGTCTCGTAGTTGAGAGAGTTGGGGGTGTTCGGAAATTAGGCGATCGCGCACAGCTACAACTGGTGTATTCTCGGGAAATTCCAGCACCAGTTCTGGTGTACCGTAGGCTTCTTGGTAAGCAGCAAACAATTTAACGTTAATAGTAATTACACACATATAGCTTTCCTAACTTTAGTAGCTAATGCTAATAATAAAAAAGCAATTAGCCATTAGCAATTAGCCATTAGCCCAATCTTCAATAATAACACGTATAAATGATGCTAGTAGCTCATCTTCTGGTTCAGTCTTTCACTCATCATTAGTGATCTCACGGATTCCTGAAATTACGTCACAATACAATTAGAAATGAACACCCACAACATATATTCAGTATGGCGAATTCTTTGAAAGCATCTGCACGGGGTCTAGAAATCGTCGATCGCGCCAGAAAGAAGAAAGGTTGGACAAAAAAAGCACCTATTTGGTGTCAAACAGCATTGACTGCAGAAGCAACGCTAAAACGGTTTTGGAGCGGACACCGGATAAATCGCGAGACTTTTATTAAAATTTGTGAAGCTGTAGATATAAGCAATTGGCAAGAAATCGCTGACATGGGTGCATTGACAGATGTCTATGCAGTACCAAAGCAAGATTGGGGAGAAGCTCCAGATGTCTGCGGTTTTTTCGGTCGTGGGGAAGAACTATCCCAGTTGGAAGAATGGATAGTGAATGACAATAACTGTCGTGTTGTGGCGCTGTATGGAATTGCGGGAATTGGTAAAACTTACTTAGTTAAGACATTAACAAGTCACATACACGATGAGTTTGACTATCTCTTTTGGCGTTCTCTACGTCAAGTTCCACTGGTAGAAAATATCTTAGCGGATTTGTGGCAGTTTTTCTACCCAGATAGAGAATTCGATATTTCTCAAAGTTTTAATGAAACTGTGTCGGAACTGATTCAGTTTCTACGGAATAATCGATGTTTGATTGTACTGGATGATTTTGACGCTGTTTTACAAAGTGGCGATCGCACGGGTTCTTACTTAGAAGGATATGAAGGATATGGCGAACTCCTCAAACGCTTAGCTGAAACCTCTACAAAAAGCTGCTTGGTGCTGATTGGTCGAGAAAAACCAAGAGAAATCGCAGCCAAAGAACGAAAAGCTTCGCCTGTCCGCTCTCATCAACTATTGGGTTTGCAGTTATCAGAAGCTGGAGAAATTTTGCTAGCTAAAGATTTAATCTTTGATAAAGATGATTGGGAACAGTTGATTAATATCTACAGAGGTCATCCCTTAGCGTTGCAAGTTGTTTCTAGTATCATTCAGGAGTTATACGATTGTAGTGTCACTGCTTTTTTAAAACAGAAAACGATATTTCTTGGAGATATTAACCTATTACTGTCTCAGCAGTTTAAACGTTTATCTAACTTAGAAAAAGAGGTTATTTACTGGATATGTCTCAACCGTCTTCCAGTTTCTATATTTCAGCTACAAATGTATACTGCATCGCTGGAAACATCGCCGTTACTAGAAGTCCTGACATCTTTAGGATGGCGCTCTTTAATAGAAAGAACTACAGACAACGATGAAGTTTTGTTCCTACTTCAGCCTATGGTCATGAAGTATGTCACGACTGAATTTGTTGAACGTATATGTAATGAAGTTTACCAAAAGAATCTAGAGTTACTCAGAAGCCATCCTTTAGTTCTTCAATATGAAGTAGAAGGTAGAAAAACAGAGTTTCCTTATCGTTCTACTATCTTAATGGTTAAGGATAGATTAATAAAACAGTTTGGCAGTAAAAGTATTTTGATAGAACGCCTAAATGATATACTATCTATCCTTAAAAACAACCCAGCAATAGAAACAGGATACGCAAAAGTTAATATTTATAACTTGCTTGAGGAACTGAATCAAAATACGCAGTCAACTATGTTTTTATCTTGTGGTTTAAAGTGAACCTTGAGGGTTTTCCGCATTCCAACTACATTCTACTATGTCTACAATTGTCCATCCTTTTCACTATCTAATCTACGAGAGAGAAGGCGCTACTTGGTACGCCAAAGAAGGCGGTGGAGTCTTCTACAATCCAACCAAAGAACCCATGAAGCTAGACCGCGTTGCAGAACAATTCGGTTTAAAAGACACCGAGGTAGTTATTGAGCTATTCCGCCTCAACGGTGGCAAGCCCGGTTATTACCTAGCCAATCTCAGAGACAAGAAGTACTACTACTGCGGTGCAACTTGGGATGGCGTTAAGCAAAAGCTACTCGATTTAGGGATTGGTCGCACTAGTCCGGTGGAATCTTAACTAACTGCGGATATTCGCAGAACGAGAATTTCTCGTGCCACATCGCCAACGGTCGCGCCCATCTTCTGAACCGCGAACAACACAGGCACTGAGTATTGGTTTGTCGGGGTCGCTGTAAACGACAAAATCAATAACAACCTATAAATGTAGGGGTGTAGGGGTGTAGGGGCGAACGGTTGTTCGCCCTCAATGAATATAGGGGAAGGCGCTCTTGTCTTAGTTCAAGCACAGTTATTGAATGAGGCGATCTTTGGGTGGGACAGGAGTCGTTTCTGTCAGATTGGGTGTTGGCGTTGGCTTAGTTCCCAAGACGTTGGGGCTGGATGTGTTAGTGATTGTTTGGTTGTTACTATGTATCAGTTGGCTGACTTGACTGATGATTTCACCTAATTTGCCTTCATCCAGTAAGGTGTTAATTAAGGAAAGTCCACTAGTGGATAGTAGCAATTTGTTGATATCTTGACTACCGTTGCCGTTATTAGCACCAGGGAATGAGTAAATACGTGTGTCACCTAATACTCCTGGCTGTGGTGCTAAAGCAGTGACAATCTCTGGTAGTTTATCCGCTAGTTCTGGCCAAATAGTGGTAATAATTTTTGCTGTAAGATTGGCGTTACTGATGGTGTTTTCAGCCATTGTTTTGGCTTGAATACCTTCTGCTTCGGCTAAGGCTCGATCGCGGTTAGCCTCTGCTAAAGTGCGAATTGCTTCAGCTTCTAATTCTGCTGCTTGCTGAGCAATTTCTGCTTGACGACGACGACGGAAGGCTTCAATTTCGATAACGTTGCGATCGCTGATACTCCGTTCCTGGGCTTCTTGGTCAGCAGCAATCAGCGCCAGACGTTTGCTGCGTTCGGCTTTTTCCACTTCTCCAGCTGTATTAACGGATTGTTCTGCTTTGGCTTGTTCCGCCATTGCTACAAAACTTTCACGTTTTTTGTTAGCAACGGCGATCGCAACCTCTTCCTGAGCAATCCGCACGAGTCTTTCTGACTCAACTATCTGCACTTGTGCTTTTAGCTTTCCAGATTCTACACTTTGTTGACGGGAAATTTCTGCGAGTTCAGATTCCTGCTTTTGCAATGTCTGTGCTACCTTGAGCTGTTTATTGCGCTCTTCTAAAACAATATCAGCCTCAATTTGGCTTTGCTGGACTGCTAATTGTTTGCGGATTTCTTCTTCTTCAATTGATTTGTCCTGCAAAATTTTGGTGCGGCGTACTGTTGCTGCTTCAATGTCTTTCGATTCTTGAATCTCCCGTTCTCGTTGTGCTTTTAGTGCTTCCACTTGCAATTTCTGCGCTAGTTTAGCACTTTCTTGCTCTTGAGCAATTTGTAGCGATCGCTTTTGAGCATCCAGTTCTTTTTGCTCAATTGTGACTTGTGTAGCCAACTCCACTTCCCGTTTTTGTTGAATTGAGCGCTGAATAATTTCCGTTCGCAAGCGCACACCTTGAGCATCAAAGAAGTTATCTGGGTCATAGGTATCACTCTCTAATATTTCCGAAATAGCAATATTATTGAGAGTTAATCCCACTTTCTTTAAATCTGTTCCCACCAAGTTTAGCACTTCCTGAGCAAATCCCAACTTATCCGAATCAATTTCAGCTAAATCCTTGGTTTTCGCTGCAGCCCTGATAGCATCATCTGCTCTTTTTTCCAAAGCATTTTTAATATCTTCAGGAGTAATTTTACTTCCATTTTGAGACAATCTTGCCGCTGCTGTTAAAACATCTTCTTCCGACGCATTAATACAGACATAGAAAGTCACTCTTATATCCGCTCGTAAGTAATCTTTGGTACGAACAGCAAGTTTTCCAGTCCTTTCCACATCAATAGAAATTTCTCTTAGAGGTACCCTTGTCAGTTGATGAAATCCCGGTAAAATAATACAACCACCATAGAGAATCACCGATTTCTTTTTAGCAAAAAGACCCCCCGTTCTCACAAAAGCTTCGTTGTTAGGTGTGACTACATAAACTTTTGTATAAGCAAACAAACTTAATAGCAGCAATACGACCAAGACAACTATAACTCCTGGAAAAACAACTCCACCATTTACTTGAGCAATAGTAGGCTGAGTTGTTAATGGTAAGTTTTGAGCCGTTAACGTCGTCATCTTTGGCTTAGGCTCAACTGGTGAAGCCTCAACTACGTTCACAGTTCCTAAAGACTGAATAAAAGTTAACCAAAAAAGCATCTTTTTTTTCCTATAACTAAGGTAAATTTGTAAGCATTCAGCTATCAGCATTTAAATTGTTTTAATCAGAGCAGATAACAATCCTTGAAAACAAATAGGCTTAAAAGCTGAGGGCTTACTGTGAGTTAGTTAACCAACATTCTTGGTCGGGACTATTATTGGCAATAACTACATAAAATTGTGACTTACGTTCAATCACTAGCACCTGTTCCCCACGTTGTGGTGCAATAGTCGCCCAATTTGGTAGTACAGCGCTAATTGTCAAAAAATTTCGTTTTGTATCCAACACATCTACCTGACCAATTTTATTAATACTTTCAATAGGAATGTAAGCAGAAGTGACAGTACCAATGCAACCTATCAGGCGATCGCCACTTGTATCTTCACTAAACTCAGCAAAAAGTTTCCCAATTGGTTTTGCTATCCAACCTCCTATAAATAAGCTGAGAATGAGCGAACCAAATAAGATAAAGATACCAATAAAATGACTAATATTTCCTTGAAACAATGGACTGAGCCAAACATTTAACATCCAACCCAACACACCCCACAGACTCAAATCAGTTGCTAGTAACAAAATAAGAGGTGCGCTACCAACACCAGCCCATCCCAACACTTGACCAAAGCTAAATTCGCCATTCGTATCTACATCTAAGTCCGCATCAATATCCGCATCTACATCTGCATCAATATCTTGACCTCCCCCACTAAAAACTATCATAAACAAGAACAACAAAACTCCCGTCCCCAGGAAAATCCAATAGGGCAAGTTGGCTAGACTAAATAGCATAAAATTCTGTAAATAATATATATCTAGTATTTCTGTAATATCTCATTTCTTTAGATTTATCAACAAAGGTTGACAACAAAAGAAATATTCTTATCTTCTTTATCTGTGTTCATCTGCGTACATCTGCGGTTTTTAATTCAAAGATGTATCGCACTCGCTCAAGAGATCCTCTAAGTATTAAGTTTTTTTTCAATTTCATGAGATAAATTAAGATTTTGTAAAGGAATAGCGTACACCTCATATCTTTAGATTGCCATCAACATTCAAGCCAGAGGGCTCAACCTATGGCTCTCCTAGTGGCTCAGTTATTATCTTTCCACTGAACCCAAAAATGAGCCAAAACTGCTAAAACGATTTGATAACAAAACCTTAGAAACCCGGTATCTCTAAGATACCGGGTTTCTCCCTGTTCCCTTCTTCAATGAGAAACCTGGTATCTTTGAGATATCGAGTTTCACCAGACTCGCAATTCTCACAACTCAAATAGGATTGCAATAGCTAGATGACATACTGCATCAATCCCAACTGCAAAAATCCTCAGAATCCCAACAGTAGACTTTTTTGCTGTAGTTGTGGCTCAGAATTGCTGTTAGAAGGTCGCTACCAGGTTGTTCAACTTTTGGAAAAACGACCTTACACAGCGATATACGAAGTCACAGAGGAAGGACAGGAAAAAATCCTTAAAGTTTTAGAAAAACCCTATAGTAAGTTAGTCGAGCTGTTTGAGAAAGAAGCAAAAGTTTTACTGACTCTTAATCATCCTGGTATTCCTAAAAGATTTGGATATTTTCAATTTAAAGTAAAAGACAAAGCCGAATTATTCCCCTGCTTAGTAATGGAGAAAATCCAGGGAGTTAATTTGCAGAAGTATATTGAACAGAGGGAAAACCGTCCCATTCAAGAAGAATTAGCAGTTCAATGGTTAATAAAATTAGGAAATATTCTAGATGCAGTGCATGAGAACAAACTGTTCCATAGAGATATTAAACCCTCTAATATTATGTTGAAGCATGATGGAGAAGTTGTGTTGATTGATTTTGGAGCAGTCAGGGAAATTACGGATACGTATCCTGTATCACTAGCAAAAGAAAACATCACAACAGTTTCTTCACAAGGGTATACAGCACCGGAACAGCACCAAGCTCAAGCCGTACCGCCGTCTGATTTTTTTGCCTTAGGACGTACATTTGTCTATTTGCTGACAGGAGTTGAACCTCATAGTCTTAAAGACCCAAATAACAAAGATAGGCTGATTTGGCGAAAGAAAGCAGATGTATCGAGTTTCTTGGCAGATTTTCTTGATAAATTGATGGAACCCTCACCAGAAAAACGACCTAAAGATACAAAAAACATTTTACAAGAATTGGCAGAAATTCAAGAGTATTTTTTGGCAACTAGACCAATTAGCTCAGATATAGATATTCCCGAAAATCAAATCTATGAAAATTGTAATAATCGTTCAACACAGCAGACGCTTCCTTTAAAGGGAAAAGCTGATACAAAAAAGGCAGTTATATCTTTTCTGAATCCAGTTTTAAAAAAAAAGCTAATAAAACATATTATGGTTGCAGTCATTACGGGTGTAACGGCTATTTTATTGAATCCAAACTTGATAAAGTCTACAAATATAATGAGTGGTAGTCTCCAGCCAGAACAGAATCATGTTCTGATTGGCGATCATTTGAGTGATGGGGAGGAAATCCTGATTCCAGAGTCGGAAATACAGGAAAAAAAGACAGGGATCGAAGCCTATAGAGAAGGTCAGTATGAAAAAGCCATTTCATGGTTACAAAAAGCACGACAAAAGCGACCAGAAGACCCCGAAGTGTTAATTTATCTCAACAATGCTCGGATTGAAGCTAAAAAAGTTAATGCTTATACAATCGCTGTTGCAGCTCCAATTAGCAGCAACCCCGATACGGGTGTGGAAATTCTTCGGGGAGTGGCTCACGCACAAAATACTCTAATGAGGGACAGGAAAAACAATTCTAATATTGCTCTCAAAGTTTTAATTGCTGATGATGCAAATGACAATTTTCAAGCCAAAAAAATTGCAAATGCTTTGGTCTCTCAACCTAAAATTCTAGCTGTTGTGGGTCATTACGCTAGTGAGATTACTCTTGCTACACGTGATATTTATGAAAATCAGAAGTTAGTCCAAGTGTCTCCTGGGAGTACATCAGCATATCTCCCGCGTTCAGAGGACAGATTTTTCTTCCGAACTGTAGCCACTGAACGGAAAAATACGCAAAGAATGACAAGTTATCTTATGGAAATGGGTCAGAAAAAAGTAGCAGTTTTTTATGCTCCTCAGAGTAATTACAGTCGTTCCGCCAAAGAGCAATTTACTGCTAGTTTTTCTGGGAGTGGAAGACAAATTGTCACTATATTTGATTTATCTGACCCTTTCTTTAAGGCGGATGATGCTCTCAGTGAAGTCCAAAAACAAGGAGCTACAGCGCTTGTCGTCATTCCTGATGGAGGAACTAGCCGTTCCTCTTTTCCAAATGCTATTCGGTTAATCCAAACCAATCAAAGTCGTTTTTTGGTGGTGGGCTTAACTTCTCTTGCTAATCGGGATGTGTTATTGCTGGGAAAAGAAGCGTTAGCCCGGTTGGTAATCACGACTCCTTGGATGGAAACAACAAGTCCCAATCAAGAATTTCCTAAGGAAGCTAAAAATTTATGGAAAAGAGGAGAAGTGACATGGCGGACTGCTACAGCTTACGATGCGACTCAAGCATTGATAAAAGCTTTAGAAATCACTCCCAACCCTACCCGACAAAAATTACAAGCAACTCTATCAAAAGATGATTTTAAAGCATGGGGAGCAACTGGGGTCATTAGCTTTTTACATGATGGTAGCCTTCTTGGCGATCGCAAAGAAGACCTCGTTCAATCCGCCAAAGTCATCCGTTCTCAATGTTCAAACTCCAGTCCCATCTTCGTTCCTCTAGAATACGAACAAAATTATGCTTGTCCGAAATCGGTAAAAGCTCGAAACCCTTAATGGGGAAAGAATCTAAGTATGACATACTGTATCAATCCCAACTGCAAAAATCCTCATAACCCTGAAACAAGTCTTTTCTGCTGTAGTTGTGGCTCAGAATTGCTACTAAAAGGTCGCTATCAGGTTATTCAAATCGTAGAAAAAAGACCATACACAGCAGTATACGAAGTCTTGGAACAAGGCAAGGAAAAAATTCTTAAAGTTTTAGAAAAACCATACAACAAGTTAGTTGAGTTGTTTGAGCAAGAAGCAAAAGTTTTGCAGGAACTCGCCCATCCTGGGATTCCCAAAAGATATGGATATTTTAAATTTAAGGTAAAGTCCTCACCTGAATTGTTCCCCTGTCTGGTAATGGAGAAAATTCAGGGAGTGAATTTGCAGAAGTATATTGAACATAGAGAAAACCGTCCCATAGAAGAAGAATTAGTACTTCAATGGTCATTCAAGTTGGTAAATATCTTAGATGCAGTGCATGAGGAAAAACTGTTTCATAGAGATATTAAACCATCTAATATTATGTTGAAATATAATGGAGAACTCGTATTAATAGATTTTGGAGCAGTGCGGGAGATTACAGATACTTACCTTGACTCATTAGCAAGAGAAAAGATTACCGCAGTTTTTTCACAAGGGTATACTGCGCCAGAGCAACTCCAAGGGAAAGCAAGTCAGCAATCAGATTTTTTTGCTTTAGGACGTACATTAGTTTATTTATTGACAGGAGATGAACCCTCTTGTCTTTTTAAGAATCCAAATGACAAAAACAGGTTGCTTTGGCGAGAGCAAGCGAGTGTATCGAATCAATTCGCTGATTTTATCGATCAATTAATGGACCCAATACCGGAAAATCGACCAAAAGATACAAAAACCCTTTTAAAAAAATTAGCAGAAATTCAAGAAAATTTTTTACCAACACAGGCAATTACCTCAGATATCGAAATTCCTCCAAATCAAAGACATGAAACTTTTAAGCAGAATAGAAGGCAAAAGAAATTTTCTTTAAGAAGAACACCCGATAATCAAAAGACATTTATATTTTCTCCTAATCAAGTTGTTAAGAACTGCTTCAGCTTACGATAAAGCATGGGGAGCAACTGGGGAAATAAGTTTTATACATGATGGTAGTCTTCATGGCGATCGCAAAGAAGACCTCGTTCAATCCGCCAAAGTTATCCGTTCTCAATGTTCAAACTCCAGTCCCATCTTCGTTCCTCTAGAATACGAACAAAATTATGCTTGTCCAAAATCGGTAAAAGCTCGAAACCCATAATTCGGTCAACTTCTCTATTTGTTCTTCCTGATGCATATTTTTTACTTATTGTCAATGCATAAGTCCTAACTTATACACAAATTATCATGTCTCGGCGTCAAAAAGAAATTCAATAAGGTATTGGTCAAGGAATACAACCATGAAAACTACAGTGCAAGATGCAGAAATCATCAAAAATATAGAACCACAACAACTAAGAGATTATTTGCAATCTCATGATTGGTACGAAGATGGACAATTTCTTGATAATGCTACAATCTGGCACAAGCAAGTAGTAGAAAAAGGTGAATTTGAAATCTTGCTACCAAACACAAAAAATTTAAGAGATTATCTTCCGAGAGTTCGTGAAGTTATTGAAACACTAGCAACTTCAGAAAATCTTTCTAAACTTGAAATTTTAAGCGAATTTATTAATAATTACCCTCATTTAAAAATACAAGGTTTTGTCACGCAAATAGCAACCCCTCATGAAGATAAATTAAGCGGTGAAATTACAGTTATTTGTCCAGTCTTTGATAAGTTACGCAAAATAAAAACTGAACTGAAAGACCATAATTATATTTTGGCAATAAAAGCTTATCAAGAACGTTTACCTATTGTTTGTATGGGAGATTTGGTTAAACAGAATAATATTTTTGTTTTGAAAAATCCACGTGATTTTCAAATTGAAAATATTTAAGCGGAAATTAGAAACCCGGTTTCTTGGAGAAACCGGGTTTCTGGAGCTTCAAGCATCCTTAACCGAGTAGTATTGATTTAGTCTCACCAAACCCGGTTTTTTGCCTAAGTTTCACAGGTCGTTCCTCCCGTAAGTGTTCAGCCGTCAGCACTCAGCCATCAGGCTCTCACCTTGGAAAATAAATTGTAGGCTGTATTAAACGCTAGATTCTTCGCTCCTTTTTCACTCATAGCATCCAAAAATACATCATATTTTTGAATTGTGGGGGCTAAAAATTCAAACTTATTTACAATGTCTGTTCCAATACAGATGCGATGAGAATATTTCTCGCACAATTGTAACCAATCTGGGTCGGGTACACCTTTTGGACAAATATAATCATCAAAAACGATCCAAGCAATATCAACCCAGAGGTGATCGTAATGTTCCAAAACACGTTCTACAATTTGGTAGTAGACAGGAGAATAAACGCGACGAGAGATACCGCAGTGACACCAAACAAACTTCACCTTTGGATGTCTTTGTAACATCTCTTCTAGTTCGTGTAACCACATTGGATAAGTATTTGTACCTACAGATGTGATGTTTTGGTGAATACAAACAGGTAAATCAAGATCGGCGCATAGTTCAAATACACTATCCATCGCCGGATGATTGCTACGGGGTGGTTCTCCATAGGTGAGGTTAGTTAAATCATCGTGGCGAAACAGAATTTCCCCCACACCATTCCACATATTGGGAAAATATTTAATTGTGCGTTCAATATGCTTGTAAGCGTACTTGTCACACGGATTAAATCCACCAATGAACAAGAAAAAGCGTTTTTGGTCTTCAGGAGACAATTCTTGAAACTCACGGGCGATAAACGGATCTACAGCACTGTAGTAGTAACATTTAGAGTTATCTCCCAGATAATAGGTCGGTGAAGACCTTTCTCCATTCGCCCAAATTTTTGTCACGGGTAAACCAAACACACAAGCGTGAGAAATATTCGCCTTATCCATGTACTTCAAACATTTCTTCAGTCCACCCGTTTCCTGGAGAAAATCCACAACGTGTAAATGAGCATCAATGCATTGGTACTTGGAACCCTTGAGTGGTGCTAAAACTCCCATTTTCTTAAACTCCTGATTTAGTTTTTAAGATGGTTTGTAGGACTTATTGGCTCAGGTCAGTCATGGTCTACTTAAACAGCAAGTACTGCTGTATACTTTTCACGAAGATAGGTAACATCCTCAACTCCCAAACCACGTTTACAAACCCGTTCTAACTCGGTTAAAGAAGGAATGACTGTTTGTAACTTATTAAACTCAATTAACTTATCAATCAGTAGGCGATCGCTCTGTTGTTCTAACGCTGTAAAAGCTATGACTAAATCGTCTGTATCTTGAATACACTCGAGCACATTTTCCCAACCCATTTGTTCCAACAAGATTTGTTCTTCCTGATGGGATAGTACCTTCATCACCGCTCCTAACGCCCGACCTGAATTGACAAAGCGGAGCACAAAGTCCCAACCTAGCAATTCAATAAACAGTATGTCCATCTTGCCATAAACCCAATTTAGAGACTCGACCAAATCGAATATATTAGATATACACATTCGCAACGTGTGTTGTCCCAATATCTTCAGAAAATACTCTTGATCGTGTTCATTTGCCAATAGAGACAAGGCTTTAGACAGAGTCGTTCCCTTAGTTACAACTTTATTTAATTGTGTTCCAAAACACTTCAAGTAGGGTTGCTTACTTGCTCCTCGTGTATCCAAAACTTTCTCTAGAATTAATAAAAATTCTTCATCAGTGGTTACTATTTCTAGAATTCCCTCTCCAATTTGAGCTAATATCTCCTGATCCGCTTCTATTGGAGTAAGTTCTAGAGCCACCAATAATTCCTCCGCACTTTCCAATTCTACAGAATCATCCTGGTAAGTAATTTGGCATGGCATTTTAAGTTCTTCCTCCAAAAAAGTACTGAAAAGTATTTCTATTTTCAATTAGCACCCAATACTTGTCGGTTAAGCCCTAAATTAAAATTTGGGCTAAAAGCTTAAACCCGTTTTAACGGGTTAAAAAGCATATTTAGTCAGATTTATCTGACTTTAGCTCTAAGCCAGAAATTTATTTCTTGGCTGAAAACCTACGTAGTATTGAATTAGCACCTGCTGTCACTTAAAGCTATGACAAAACAGTAATATTTGCAAAGGAAAGCAAAGAAAGATTTTTTGCTCTCCCCAACAAATCTTGACTCATAACAATGCTTGAAAATAAAATCCATAAATTTGACGCATTGTCAACAAATTTATGGTGTGTTTGAATTAAATTGTCGGCTAGAACCGCCTTGAAAATGCATGACTGCATAATTAAAGCTATCATGTTGATAATACAGATGTATTTTGAAAAATGAGTAAAAATTTTATATTTTTTTTAAATAAAAAATTTCTATGACTGTATTTTCGAGAAAGCATATAATCTTCTCTTTGTAAAGTAGGTGTTGCTGGGCGAAGCAGTGGCGTTTCCCGTCGCAGGTGATGACCGAACAAATCTACCAACTAAATAGGGGCGCAAAACCGTCTCCCCCCTACTAGAGCACCGATACAAAAATCCTAAAAACCCGGTTTCTTCGACTTTGCTCAACGGAAAATCAGTCTTTTCAACGAGAGAAACCGGGTTTTTTAGCCCCACGAGTGAATACTGTATCGGCGCTCTAGCTGCTAATATATCTAAAGCAAAATGATTTTTATTCCCCCCGACTGACTGATCGCTGACTAATTTGTTCTTTTTCGTCGCTAATACCCGCCAATTTAACAAACTCCCTAATCGTGTTGCTCGGTATGACGAAAGAGAATCCTTGTATTTCTTGGTCGTTAACTGTATCTCCACGAAAAGCAACGATACCAATGACCTCTCCTTGTTCGTTAACTGCGGGACCACCTGAATTTCCGTGAGTAGCTGGGGCGCTGATTTGAATCACGGGTGAACCATCTTGTGTCATTTTCACCGCTGAGACACTACCATCTGTAATTGATGGAACCTGAGGGGAACCGGAGCCTGAAAATTCAGCAGCGGCTGGATACCCAACTACAGTCACGCGATCGAGTAGCTGCACTTTCTCAGAATCAGCTAACTTGAGAAAGGGAGCATCGTGAATATTTATCTTAACAATCGCAACATCTCTGCCTCTACTCGTAGAGTCGCTAGATACAATCGTTTTAAATGGCAAACTTCTTCTATCTTGTAACAAGACCTGTCTCACCGGCTCATAAGTCAGCAGTTTAGATTGGTTGACAATATTCGTAAGAGTTTTTACGTCCGAAGGTTCATAACGACTGAGATTTTCGCCATAATAATCTAGAGCGACTTGCTTGACAAAATTACGGAAAAGTAAATTTGTGCATTCTTCTTCACTTTGGCTGAGTTGTACCACATGAGCGTTGGTTACGATATAACCATTAGAACTGAGAAAATAACCAGAGCCATAGCCGACAGCAGAAAGATTATAGGTTTTTCCATTAGTTCGCAAATAAGCTTTACCCATACAACCGTCCACAATCCGAACTGCGGATTTAGTCGATTCTGCTAATAGTTGTTTTTGGCTCAGGCGCTTTTGTTCAGTCTTCATTGCAACAGCTTGCGAATGAGGAGCATCCTTTGCTATAACTTTTGTTGGAGCCACTGATACAAAAAATAAATTCAGCATTACAGTCAAATACTTACTGACTTTGCTTATAGATAGTTGTTTGCTTGTGCTTTTTGCTTGACGAGAGAATCTAACATTGGCGAAAGGAGTTTGTGCTGTTTTCATATCCTTATCCTTAAACTCTTCAAACTCAAGTAGTAGTGCATGGCTCATATCTTTAGATTGACATCTAGGTTCCCGTCCAGAAGGCTCAACCTGTGGTTCTTTCAAAGGCTCAGTTTTTCTACCGCCAATACATATAAAAATTAGCCAAAATACCTTCTAAAATATGTTATAATTTATAGTCAGTACACAATATGTTAAATTTTTCTCTCGGTTTACTTATCTCTAACGATGGCACTTATTTGCTTGGTCAAGAGATCATCAATTCGTTTCTTTAGATTATTGCAAGAAGTCTACCGTGTGCAATGCAGATTTGTAAAAACTAATTTTGACCTTCTCTCTTGCTCAATTCCTTTCTGGCAAACTCCCGCATTTTTTCATCTTGGTCTTTTTTTGCTTTATCCCTTAACAGGGACAATGTTTGTGGATTATTAGGATATTGTTTTACAATTGCCTTAAGTGCTATTTGTCGAGGCCCAGGTGCAAGATATGAGGTAGACGCTAAGGCGCTAAGAAATTAAGCATGAATTGCATTAAACCGCTAACATGGTATGGCGGTAGCACACATATAGAGTTGACTTCGCTCACTTGGAAATATTCTCGGAAACCTTCTGCTGATGTCGTCAGAGTCTGCCAAGTGTGCATTGCAAAGCGAATTCTTCCTGATGAACCACCTATAGGGATCATAATTAAATTACTTACTTGATTCAATGCTTGATTGACTAGTTGGCTAGTATTGCTAGAATGATGCGATCGCCAATTAATATGACATTGTTGAGCGCATTCACAATGACTGCATACTAAATCAGGTGCCACTAAATCGAAGACTTGTTGTCATTCAAACAAACCCCAAGCTGGATTACCTAAAAAAACGTGATGGTCTCTTGAGTAAGCAGCAATAAAACTGGCAAGAAAGAGGATCGGTTCTGGTTCTACTAGTAATGTTTTCTGTGGAATAGAATTATCAAATTTTTGATAAAATTTTTCAGTTAAAGACAAAAAATCTAGAGATTCATAATCTAAAAGCCAATTTTCTTGAGAGCGGTTCCTTAATTTTTCTATAGGTGTTTCCATACATATATATTTTGATTAAAAATATAATTTAAATTAGTAATAAGTTTTCCACTAAAAAAAAGACTATGTTTATGAAATGTTAATATAGTGAGGTTGAGATTTCACTCTTTCTATCCATGCTTGAATAGCAGAAAAGTCGAATATATTATAACCGCCCTCATGAGCTATATGAGTATAAGCAAATAAGCAAATATCGGCAATAGTATAGCGGTTACCCACAAAAAAATCGCGCGAGTGTAAATGTTGTTCCATAACAGATAAAGCAGCATAACCAGACTTTTGTTTTTCAGCAATTACATCATGAAATTCGTTAGCTTTATTTAGGATGGTCATCCAGTATCGACAAGGACCAATATAAGGCATCAAGCTATATTGCTCAAAAAATAACCATTGCATGACTTTTGACTGCTCAAGATGATCGTCTGGAAATAATTGAGTACCCTTGCTTAGATAAAACATGATTGCGTTTGATTCTAATAAAAACTCTCCTGATTCAAGCTCTAAAACTGGAACTCGACCTTGAGGATTCTTGTTCAGAAATTCAATATTGCGATTTTCTTTTTTGATAAAATCAAGCTCTACCCTTTCAAAAGCAATTTCTAATTGCATCATTAAAAGGCGAACTTTATAACAATTACCGGATAAATTAAACTCATACAAACGTAACATAACTTTTTGAGCCAGTTGCAAAACAAATAATCGGATTAAAATATTAACTAAACTTAATTTAATGATTTTTATTAATTAAGTTTAAAAAATTTTCACTGTAAATCTTTTTACGGTCTGCTTCGGGAATAAGTAAATTTGCAATACTTCTGTCGGTTTCTGGAGTGAAAATATCGCCTGCTTTTGTATCCATTGGAGTATCACTACCAAACAGAATATGTTCCACATCAAAAAAGTTGTAAGCCATTTCAAGTAGCAAAGGTTCAAAACCTAAAGTAGCAGTGTCACAGTAAAAATGTTTAAAGTGATCGATATATGGTTGACTAATGTTCGTATTCAATTTGAAATCACTATTGTATTCAAAATAAGTATATGACTCTTGCATCCGTTTAGCAAAAAGAGGAATTAATGCTCCGTGATGATGAGTAATAAGTTTTAGCTGGGGATATCGCTGGAAAACACCGCTAAATACCAACCTGACCATCACACTGCTAGTATCCATAAGCCAACCCAGAGTTTGCCATAATAAATATTCAGATTTACTTTCATCTATATAATCTGGATAGTTGGCGGGACGGCAAGGGTGGAGCCACAGGGGTACATCAAGTTCAGTTGCTCTTTGATATAAAGGTTCGTAACTTTGATCGTCACCTCTGGTCACTGTAGGTCCAACAAAAATTACTGCTCCCACAAATCCTAATTCATTAATTGCCCGTTCAAACTCAGCCATCATTATTTCAGAGTTAGTTGTGGGAAGAATTGCCACTCCCAGAAAACGGTCAGAATGAGCAGATACTATCTGATAAAGTCCATCATTGCACAACTTAGCTGCTTGTTCTGCGAGTTTAGGATTTGCATGAATAGTAGGAGTGCCTTCGAGCCAGGGAAGAGGAACCAAAACATGCATATCAATACCATGTTTATCCATCAGTTGCAGGCGTAAATTTGGATGAGTTAAAGTAGGTGTTGTAGAAAAAAGCTGACGGAAAACATGAGCTTGCTTTCCTAATGAAGATTCTAAAAATTCTATAAAATCTAAAGGGCAAAAATGGGTATAAGCATCTATTTTTTTGCTCATGAGTTAGGCTCTCTATTGTTGAATAGATAAATCAGTTGTTCATATTTCGATCCAGTCTGGGAGCGGGTTTGGATCTTCATCTTAGTAGTTCATTTGTTCGCGTTGAAAGGGCTGGGTGGGCACTGCCCACCACCCCTTATTGAGAAGGTGCAAGATGTCAGTCTTGTAGGTATGCTTCGCTTCACTCCATTTATTCATCTATTAACTCAATATTTTCTTGTTGACGTAGTGCAATCACTCTACCCGCTGCTCCTCCAGTGTAAGTATTGGTTTGGAGGACACAAGCTTTATAAAGTTCTAGAAGTATTTTAAAATCAGTAATACTTAAACCATTAATAATGCTCTCAGCTAGATAACGATAAGGAGTGACATCTTCAATAAAAGGTTTGACAATTTGAGGAACAATCTTCCTCATCCAAAAAGTATATATGCTACGCCAAAGCGGGTTCTGAGGATAAAAATGATCGAGTATCAGTAAGCGACCACCAGGACGCAATACTCTTAACATTTCTGCGAGCGCAACATTGCGGTTAGGAAAATTACGGAATGTGAAAGTTGTTATTACAAAATCATAAGTTGAATTAGCGCAAGGAATAGCACACACATCACCTTCAAAATAATTTAATTTTGGACTTAGACGAAGTGCTTCATTCAACATACCAGAAGAAATATCCATGCCTTCAATATTTATTCCTGGATAACGGTTAATTAAATATCGCGTTGATTCTCCCGTGCCACAGCCTACATCTAAGACTTTATCTCCTGCTTTCAATCCTAAATCCGAAAGTGATTGGCGATACCATAGGCTAGTATGACCAAGAAAAACTAGAGTCCTAATAAAATCGTAACGGCTAGAAATTTTATCAAATAACGTGCGGATATAAGTTATTTTGTCATTTCCAGTTAATTTTGTTGCGCTCAAGGGAGTAATGTTAAATGAATTTGTATTGCTTAATTGGTTTTTATTCATGAATTTTCTCCAGTATTAAAAATGGTTTTCACGTTAATAAAATAGCAATAATCCTCTTCTCTATCTACGGCAACCAGGGATAATTACGAAAATTAGGTTGACGTTTTTCTAAAAATGCTTGCTTACCTTCAGAACCTTCTTCAGTCATATAGTAGAGTAAAGTTGCATTACCTGCAAGTTCTTGAATTCCTGCTTGACCGTCACAATCTGCATTAAAAGCTGCTTTCAAACAACGAATAGCTAACGGACTTTTAGCTAATATTTCTTGTGCCCATTTAACCCCTTCTGCTTCTAGTTCTTCCACAGGAACAACACAGTTAACTAGACCCATTTCTAGGGCTTCAGCACTACTATACTGGCGACAAAGATACCAAATCTCCCTAGCCTTTTTTTGTCCGATAATTCGGGCAAGATAGCTAGCACCAAACCCACCATCAAAACTGCCTACCTTAGGGCCAGTCTGTCCAAAAATTGCATTATCTGCAGCAAGAGTTAAATCACACACAATATGCAGAACATGACCACCACCTATGGCATAACCTGCGACTAAAGCAATGACTACTTTGGGCATTGAGCGAATTAGGCGTTGCAGGTCAAGTACATTTAATCGGGGTATGCCATCATCACTTACATACCCACCATGTCCACGAACGTCAATATCACCACCAGAACAAAAGGCATACTTCCCATCTGTATGAGGGCCAGCACCTGTAAGTAGGACAACACCAATTGTGCTATCTTCACGGGCATCAACAAAAGCATCATAAAGTTCAAATACTGTTTTTGGACGAAATGCATTTCGTTTGTGGGGGCGATTAATAGTAATCTTAGCTATACCGTCAGCTTTATGGTAAAGAACATCTTCGTAGTTTTTGGCTGATTTCCATTCAATTTGGGTTAAGTTTGTATTCAACATTGTTAAGCTCCTTCAAATACAACATATTCATGCTTTTCATGAAAAATCAATCAAGATTCACACTGTTTCTAAACTTGGCACAACTGAATTTTGCAAATCCTCAATAATTTTTTCTTGTAACTCTTTATGCAAACTATAATTAGCATTTCGGTTAGTTGCTACTTCAATTACAGCAGAGTGTTGATTATTAACTGCCTCTTGATAAGCAAGTATGAATGCATCGTTTGTATCAGGAGCATAATAGTCAATGCCAAACATATGAGCAGCACATTGAAATTTGATCCCATGAGGAACACCAAAATACTGCTCAAAGACATCTTGAAAGTTAGCAATTGGTAAAAAAGAAAATATTCCTCCACCATTATTGTTGACTACGACTATAATTATAGGCTGAGAAATAGACTTAAGAAGTGCGAGTGAGTTCAAATCATATAAAAACGATAAATCTCCAATTAGCAAAGTAACGGGTGAGTTTAATCCTGCTGCAAAACCTATAGCTGAAGCAATAGTACCTTCGATACCACTTGTACCTCGATTTGCTGCTACTGGAATTATTGAACTCTCTGGTGCTGCATACATATCCATGTCTCGAATAGGCATACTGCTAGCTAAAAATAGACCATGATTCTGAGGTATATAACGGGAAATTATTCGAGCCACAGCAGGTTCACTGATTTCCTGACGGGAAAACAAAAATTCATCAATACTCTGGTGTACCAATTGAGATTTCTGCTTTAATTGCCTCACCCAATCCAAACTATTAGTTATATGAATGTAAGGTAATAACAAATTGCATACTTCAGCGATATTAGCATCAATACGCAGAGAAACTGTATGTTCTGGATCGGAACGTAAATCATTCTCTATGACAACAATATGATGAGAGAATTGATGCTGGTTAAGTAATTGTAAAAAAGTTTTTGATGTAACTGAGTTACCAAATTGCAAAATAGTATCTAAGGGCTGTCCTTCATTTAAAACATCAATCAGTAATAAGCGATCGTAATAATTAATTAAGTTAGATAATGAATTACTTAAACGTATTCTTGATTGAATATCTGTAAAAACAGGCCAATTTAATTTTTCAGCTAATTGTACTACTGCTTGGATATCAGCCTGATTATTTAATCGCCCTACAACAATAATTCCCCTGCTTGTACGATTAATAATGTTGGCTAGCTGATTAATGCTAGTAGGATTAGGAATTGAAATTGAATACGTATATTGAGTATATGGTTTGTGCTGTTGTTGCCACTGATTTAGAGAAGCTAAATATATCTCATCAATATCTACATTGTTAGGAGTTAAAGGTTCACGGAACATACAATTGATATGTACAGTACCAGCAGGCGATTTTCGGGCTTGATAAATTGCCTGATTGATAGTTGTTAAAACCATTGCTGGAAGAATATTTTGCTCTGGGCAAGGCAGATTAAATTGCCATTTAGTATAATTACCATATAAATTGAATTGTTGAATAGTCTGATTAGCTCCTGTTTGATGTAGTTCAGGAGGACGATCTGCTGATAATACAATCAATGGAATCGTATCTGTTGAGGCTTCAATTACAGCAGGAAAATAATTTGCTGATGCAGTTCCAGAAGTGGAGATCAGGACTGCCGGATTTCCTGTAGCCCGCGCATAACCAACTGCAAGAAAAGCTGCACTACGTTCGTCAAAAACAACTAAATTTTTAGCACGCGAATGGCGGGCAACTGCTACAGTTAATGGCGTAGAGCGAGAACCTACAGAAATTACAAAATAGTTTACATCATTTCTAATTAATTCTTCTATAATTAGAGTCGCCCATAGAGTACTAATATTAGATGTATCGATAGTCATAGTCTGTAATTAGCTCCAAAAAGAATTTCTGATAAAAATAAATGTTATCAAGAAGCTACAACTGTTTTTTGTACTGATATTAAATAGTTAATTATATCAAGAAACCCTCCAATTTTGTTTTCTATTTCTTGCCATTCATCTTCAGGTTTAGAACCTTGGACAATACCTGCTCCAGAAAATAGAGAAAGCTGATTATTATTAACTAAGCCTGAACGGATTGCTACAACAAATTCAGCAGCATTATGTCCTATCCAACCTACAGGGGCTGAATACCAACCTCTGTCAAACGCCTCTAATTCATTTATTACCATTAATGCTTTTTCTCTGGGATAACCTCCTACTGCTGGTGTAGGATTTAACTCTGCTAGTATGTTTGCATCAGAAAACTTATCTAATAAAATGCCAGTGTAAGGTGTATACAAATGTTGAACTTTATTCAACTTTAGTAGTACTGGCTTTCTCTGTTTTTCTATAGAATGGCACAGATGTTGGAGTACATTTCTTAAATATTCAGCAACAAGTTGATGTTCTCGAATATCTTTCTCTGATGTAAGTAGTTCTTGTTCCAAATTTTGGTCTTCTTCAATAGAGTTACTACGAGGACGAGTACCAGCCACTGCTTCAGTCTGTAATGATCTCCCTATACGCTTATATAAGCGCTCTGGTGACCCACCAATAAAAGCGTTACCCAAACTAGGTTGAAAACAGAAATGGAAAAGGTGAGGATTATTCCTTTTGAGCAATAACAACAAACTCAGAGGTTCTATTTCTTCACTAAATTCAAACATAGATTTACGAGACAGAACCATTTTTTTAAAATCTTCTTGCTCAAAAGAAGTCAATGCTATATTAACATTTTTATACCAAACAATTTCATTGGGTAAATCTTTTCTACAAAGAAGTGTGGGAAAAAAAATAGTATGAACAGGTTGATTGAAAACTAAGCTATTCAGTTCAAATAAAATCTGATTCATCTGTAATTGATAATTCTGTGAGTCTTTGAGCAGAAAATTACAAGCTAAATAAGCTTCTTGATTTTCGACATAAATCTCAAATTTAGGTACAACAAATCGATAATTACCAAAATGATGCCAATTTCGATCTCTTCCTGAGCTTTGATTAAAACTAATGCCTCCATAATATCGTAAATGTTTATATGATGACGAAAGGCGGCTATTTAATCTATCAAAAAAATTAGAATATTCAATTAAGCTTTGAGAAAATTCAATATCTGCTTCTCCTACACCAGCCATTTCAAATCGATGTTCTCTATCTGACCAATAAGTCTTACTATTGCTTTTTTGTTGCAGCAGCCATTGGAGAGGTTCTACATTGTTATCTATTTGAACTTCAATCCGAATAATTTCATTAAGTATTGATGATTTGATTTTTTTTTGAAAAGTTTTTTGAATTTTTTCGGATAACTTAACTTGGTATTTACTAAGATTTTTATTGTAAGAGGACATCATTGCTAACTTTTAACAGACTGTTTACTTTTATTAGGTAACTCTTGAGCTACTTAATATCTAAATACATAAAATAACAGTGCTTTGCTTTTTACTATTTGCAAGCTTGATAGTTTTAACTTATTAAAGTTCTTCTGTGAATGCAAGGACAGTTAAGACATTTAAGACAGTTAATTATTAGCATTAAACCCTTAAATAATACTGCATTTTTTTATAAAAAATTTATATCTATATTTAAGTCTATGAAAGGTTGACATAAAAAATGGTAATCATTATCTTTTAGATATCTCAGCATCATCTCCTGCAATTCCACAGCCTCCCCATCCGGTGTATAGATGACTGTCAGTAAATCGAAAACTTTTTTTCTTAGAGAGAGAACGTGAGAATTTTGTAATTTAAAATACAATTTTTGCTCAACTATCTTAACTAGTTAACTAAGAGTCATTAGTTTTATTTATAGTCAAGATAGTCTCATGTCTGAGTACTATGCAGATGGAATATATAGCGGATTTCCACCGATGAGGTACACCTAACTGTAAGGGCTACCCCTGTTAAGGTGTACTAGGAAATGAACTAAAAAAAGGCGGAAACCCTTGCCAGCAGAGGGATAAAACCAAAACTAAATGAAAAGACCAACAAAAATTACCAGGTGAACGAACAATCCAACATGAGATGATAAGCGTGAAAAAAGTGTTGATGGATGGATGTTGAACTATGCTGAGTCCAATTTTTGAACGGTTTGCGGAAACATCACCAGTGACAGTGATGCTCAGAGCCTCGTGTAACATTTTCTTCCAAAAGTCGCCTTAAATCTTCTGATTTTTTTAGGATAAGATTCACTTTTTTAGTATAACGACCAACCAACTTCTCCCAATCAAATTCTTCTGGTAAGCTTTCTAAACTCAAATTATTCCAAGCTTCTGTTAAGACTTCAGGAATAGCTTTTTGACGATTAAGCCCTGAGTTACCAATAGCTATCAAGAAAGGTCCACCTAAAGCTTGTAAGACAGATGAATCAGTGACAAATTTATATAGAGAGTCATTGTACTGTTCTAAATCTTCTTCATCAACCCCAGCATCTTCTAGACCTAACTGCACTAATGCTAAAAACTCTTTTAAGGCTTGACCAAAAGCTACTTCTAAAGGTTCTTGTTTTCCTAAATTACCTATTTTTTTAATGAAGCCTTTAAAAAACTCTTTTAAGTAATCTTTAAAAGTATCTTTTACTGCTTCTTCTGCCAATTTTTTCAGAACTTCTCCAAATATAAAGGTAGTAATTTGAGAGACTCCCCAAGCAGCTAACAAATCTATCATAAGGCGGTTCTCACGTATTTTTTCCTAAATATTTTGACTAGGGGTAAAAATTTTAACATTATTCATATATATTATGATAACCTTAATACAAATTAAAGGATTGACACTAACCAGAACAATATCGGTACAGTTCTCAATGTTAATTTCTACACATATTATTTTTTTCACAGTTGCTTACGGAGACGACTTATGTTAAACCTTAAAAAAATTCTTATTCTATTGATAGCAATTTGCCTAATATTCCCGGCTGGATGCTCACTTCTTGCACCAAGACCGTCTGTAACAAGTGTCCACTTGGCTCTAGGTAATCCCAGCAACGCTAGCACTTCTGACCCAAATAATTATTTAATGGTTAAACCTCAGTACGTACTTTCTTATAATAGAGACAAGGGGATTCCCAATTGGGTTAGCTGGCAATTAAATCAGTCTTGGTTGGGTGATGCACCCCGGTCTAATAACTTTCGTCCCGATGATACGCTTCCTGAAGGTTGGTATCGTGTCACTTCCAGTGATTACATCAGAAGCGGTTATGACAAAGGACACATGACACCTTCCGCAGACCGCAGCAATAATCCTGAAGACAATGCAGCAACTTTTTTAATGACAAACATGATTCCTCAAGCACCAGATAACAACCAAGGTTACTGGGCGCGTCTAGAAGAGTATGCAAGAACACTGGCTGCTGAGGGTCAAGAACTATATATTATTGCAGGAAGCTATGGTGAAAAAGGAACTCTTTCTAAAGGAAAAGTCACTATTCCCGATCGCATTTTTAAAATTATCGTTGTCAATACATCTGGTTCGGGAGTCAAAGGTCTGAACGAATCTACAAGAATCATTGCTGTGGATACTCCCAATACTAATGGGAATAGAGACGCTGATTGGACTCAATTTATGACGAGTGTTGATGCTCTTGAAGAAAAAACGGGTTATGATTTTCTTTCTAACATCAGACCATCTCTGCAAGCTGCGATAGAACCTAGGGTTGATAACTTTATTAATGTTAAGTTGAAGAAAAGACGCCACAACAAATAGCTGGCATTATACAGAAATTAAGCCCTAAATTAAAATTTTGGCTAAAAGCTCAAACCCGTTTTAACGGGTTAAAAGCCATATTTAGTTAGATAAATTTGACTTTAGCTAAAAGCTGCGAAATTTATTTCTTGGCTCAAAATCTACATAGTCTTGAAAATTAAATGAAATGTAAAATTTTTGGAAGGACTGCTAATAGCTAATGCTAAAAAAGCAATTAGCTAATAAAACTTTTTTCTAGTGATTTAGGATTGTTGTATTGATGTTCCTAGTTGAGTTTGTGGATTGCGAGTATACCAATATGCCCAAGCAATAAACACTGCCTGAAAGGGTAGTCTTGCCCAATAAAGTAATTGATTATGAGGAATTCCCTCAATCTCAATATTATGTAAAGTCATATAGATGTTGGCAGGAAACACGGCAATAAACAAAGCAATCAGTCCCCATGCTGCTGCTACACTTACAAATGGAATCACTAAGCCAATGCCGCCAAGAATCTCAAAAAAACCGCTAATGTAGACTGATGCTAATGGCGGAAATGGTGGCGGTACAATCCTGGCATATTGTTCAGGCTTAAGAAAATGGGTGATACCGACGATAATGATAGATACGGCAAGAACACCTCGGAGAATTTCTTTAAGCTTTGTCGGAGGGAGGAGTACAGAATGCATAAGAACTTGGGGAAACGTCAGTCATATCCTAGAAATTGCTCTTACTTAGTACGTCTATCTGAAGTTAGCTCTTTATGCCCTATTGATTATCTTTAGATACTGAAATCTTGAGAAGCTGTTTGTAGATTTAAGGTTGGACTTGCGGGGTGCGTGAGATTCAATCATGACGCACCTTATTCCGTCTGTGTACTCTTTGGAGAGTAGGTATGCAAATGAGCATGGGAATTATTGAGCCTTGTCAAAACGGATTTGTGGAAATTATCCCTGAGGGAGAGGGAAGCGACTACTGGCAAATAGCTGCAATTCATATCAATGGCGAGGTGTTTTGTCCCAGTCCCCGTATTTATCCATCCACAAACGTGGCGATCGCAAGAGCGCGGCGAATCTACAATTGGATCTGCAATCATGAGGAAGAAACTCGTGAATCAGCTTGCTACTGTGAAGAATTCAAAATTATTTTATGGCGTTTGCCTAAATCTTCATCTGTTGAGAATCGTTAGGTGCATTGACTGATATGCGATCGCCCTGCATTTTTGAGTTCTTCAATCAAACCAGCCACAGCTTGCTGCATCGCCACAAAACTACGAGCACATTCAACTTGACGCTTGGGGTGTTAATTGTGATGAGAACAACGCCGTCATATCGTAACACCACTTCTTGATGTTTAGCATCCTTGTGTATTCTCGCGGTAATAATCGTTTCTTTCATGCTTCTGTGCCTTTCTGGCTGATATTAACCGGATACGTTCTCCCCGTTCAGTATAGGTTATGCTTATTGAACTATAAATAATACGCACTTGCCATCCCCAAGTTATTGAGCAACATCCCATTCAACGTAGAGGTTAGAAAAACCACGGTTCATCAATGTTGGGATATAGCTAACTTTTTGATTTGGGCGCAGTCTCAGATTCGGTAATCTCTTGGATAAAATTTCTAAAGCAATAATCGCCGAATTAAGCCAAACACCAGATTTAGAAAGACTAGAAAACGTTAAAAAATTACTTTTCATTGCTAAAATAAAAGTCATTAATAGCGCCTTCATTGAAAACAGAGCAGTCCAACTCCAAAAATTAGGATTCTCAAGCTATGATGCCACCCACATCGCTTGCGCTGAAAGAAGTAAGGCAGATGTATTTCTTACAACAGATGACAGACTCTTCAAAAAAGCCCAAAAAAACTCTCAATCAATTAACGTAAAGATTAATAACCCCGTTCAATGGTTGGCAGAAGTAACACAAGCCGAGGAAAGCAATGATGAAAACCCAAAATGAAATTATCAAACAAGGCTACGATGCCTTAATCAATTCTCTAGGAGTTGCCGATACTATACGGTTTATTCAATATTTCAGTCCTGGTAAGGGGGATTATACCAAAGAACGTCATCAATGGCTAGATGAAAAAACTTTGGATGAGGTTTTAGTGGAGATGAAACAATTGCAGTCAGACGACACTAATCAATATGACGAAATTATTGAGTAGCGGCTAGGTTAGACAATTACGCTCTTTAGTCAAGATTGTTGTGAGGACGTTGGCGGAGCCTTAGAGCAGGGTACGGTCATACTCTACCTTAAAGCGCTCTCCCTACTAATCTACTTAATTGACCTGAAAAACTAAATCATGCTTGAGCGATCGCTGCTTAGTTTGTGATTGGCAATGTATCGCTAACTCTGAGATTTGATGATTTTTCTTCAAAAGTTCCTAACGAAAATTAACACTTATTGTTATAAATAGAAAAATGGCTCCAGAAGCAAAGAATGCAGGGGAGCGTGAGTGTGGAGAATCTTGCCAAAGTGAGTCAGCGAGCTGGTATAATGTCTGAGCTATGAATAATACTAGCTCGCCATTCCAAACTTAATGAGCAACATCCCATTCAACGTAGAAGTTAGAAAAACCACGGTTCATCAATGTTGGAATGTAACTCACTTTTTGATTTGGGCGCAATCTCAGATTCGGTAACCTCTTGGATAAAATTTCTAAAGCAATCCGAGCTTCGCGACGGGCTAAGTTAGAACCAATACAATGGTGAACTCCATGACCAAAAGCAAAATGGTTGGGTTGTGGTTGTTTGAAACGTTCAATCTCAAATTCCTCAGCATGATGGTACTGATTCTCATCGTGATTCCCAGAACCGTACATTAGGAACAGTCGCGTCCCTGGGGGTAGCTCAACTCCTCCCAACACAACTTCTTGGGTGGTTGTGCGAATCATGGCTGGAGCGGGGGCTTCATATCTGAGCACTTCTTCGAGCGCATGGGGAATCAGTGATGAATCTTCACAGATAGCTTGCCATAATTGCGGACGCTCAAGCATGATTTTTAAGGCATGACCAATTAAGTGTCCGGTGGTCTTGTGTCCTGCAAGTATCAATCCGCACAAAATGATCACTAACTCATTCAAGCTCAAGTCGGAGTTTTGCACATGGGTGATTAAGTCATCTTGAGGTGCATTTTTGCGTTCTTCAATCAAACCAGCAACCGCTTGTTGCATCGCCACAAAACTACGAGCACATTCAACTTGACGCTCTGGTGTTAATTGTGAGGAGAACAACGCCGTCATATCGTAACACCACTTCTTGATGTTTGGCATCATCTTCAAGGGAACGCCGTACATGGTGAGAATCGCTTCCAACGGTAGTGGATAAGCAAATTGTGCAATAATGTCAGCACTACCATCATCGACAAAACTATCAACCAATCTGTTGGCGATCGCCTGGATGGGAGCTTCCATTGCTTGGAGGCGATCTGGTGCAAACACTTTCATAAATGGAGCCCGCAAGCGCTTGTGTTCGTCACCATCGCTATTGACCAAGTCTGCAACAAAGGGAAAACCTTGTCTGAGCACTTCGATAGTTTCTGGAGTATAGTTGACAATCGGTTGAAGATTACCCGCAGAAGAAAACTTGGCTGGGTCTTTGAGTACACTGAGTATGTCATTGTAACAAGTCACGACATAGCCATTTAACATCGGGCTGAAAAATATTGGTTGTTCGTTGCGAGCACGCTTGAAGAAAGAATAAGGGTCTTCGAGTTGTGGGCTGCTAAAGGGTTGAAACTCATCTCCAATGTGAGGACATTTTTTTTGTGCATCCATTTGCGATACCGTTTTCATCATTTGGTGATAAGGACAAGCTGTGGGACCAGATGAAGTAGAATCTTCTGAGTACTCAACAGTTGTCGATGGTGTCATCATATCTTTATCCATTTTTCAAATCTCCTAAATCATTGATAAGATTGGTTAATCAGAAAATGTGCTGCAAATAGCTAGCAGTGTATGCAATGTTGATTGCAGTTGGTTGAGTAATATTTAGATGAGTTTTAGATGCTTGAGGGCGTTTCCCTCTGTATTCTTTGTAGGGGTAGCCATTTTGTTTTATGCAAATTGTCTACTTTCGCATTCGTTGTAAGGCTGATGTGGAAGGGTACTTATCAACTGCTATCAATGCTTGTCGCTCTGTAACTCTCTCATTATCGTTAAAATCAAAAATACGTACTGTGACTTCTCCGATTTCTGTTAGCGGTTGAATCACAGCATCATCTTTATCTAATCGAAAGTGTTCTCCCCAAAAATCTCTACGTGGATTAAAAAAACGAACAAGTTCTCTAGTCCGCCAATTGATAGACCCTAAATCTGTTCCTTTTTGGAGGTTGCAGAAGATACAACAGTAGGCAAGATTATCTGGCGTTGTTGTGCCTCCGTGTTTTACGCTGATAATGTGGTCAACTTGATAGCGAGAAGACCTGTCTGCTTCTGCAATCAAGCAGTACTCGCACAACTCATCAGCACGGCTAGCCACTAAATGTCTTAGTTCTGAATTAATGTAAGAACGCGGCACTTTCAATATTTACTCTGTTTTAATGTAGATATGAGCACGTGCTTTCGCCAATGTCATTATATGCTCTAGTGTCAAAAAGTGGTCTAATTCCCTTTTTTCCTCTGGTGTCATAATCCCCTCTTTGTGTCGGTAAACCAATTCCTCTAAACGTTCTTGTGCTGTTTCTGAGAGTTTAAAATCGACGACGCTTTGAGGTGTAGTTCCAGATGCAATGAAGTCAATAATTTCATCGTAAACTTTATTTGTTTTTAGAGATGTGGTCATAAGTGAAGATTTTTTTCCTATGGTTCCTTCATTTATACTACATACAATCGAGACACTGCGGATAGCGTGCTTCCACAAACCAGAGTGCATCCCGCAAGGAAGTGGTATAATAGGGGCTTACGTTAATAATGTACTTGATTGAGCTGAAGAAGTAAATTTAATTGAGCGATCGCTGCTAAGTTTGTGATTGGCAATGTATCGCTAACTCTAAGATTTGATGATTTTTCTTCAAAAGTTCCTAACGAAAATTAACACTTATTGTTATAAATAGAAAAATGGCTCCAGAAGCAAAGAATGCAGGGGAGCGTGAGTGTGGAGAATCTTGCCAAAGTGAGTCAGCGAGCTGGTATAATGTCTGAGCTATGAATAATACTAGCTCGCCATTCCAAACTTAATGAGCAACATCCCATTCAACGTAGAAGTTAGAAAAACCACGGTTCATCAATGTTGGAATGTAACTCACTTTTTGATTTGGGCGCAATCTCAGATTCGGTAACCTCTTGGATAAAATTTCTAAAGCAATCCGAGCTTCGCGACGGGCTAAGTTAGAACCAATACAATGGTGAACTCCATGACCAAAAGCAAAATGGTTGGGTTGTGGTTGTTTGAAACGTTCAATCTCAAATTCCTCAGCATGATGGTACTGATTCTCATCGTGATTCCCAGAACCGTACATTAGGAACAGTCGCGTCCCTGGGGGTAGCTCAACTCCTCCCAACACAACTTCTTGGGTGGTTGTGCGAATCATGGCTGGAGCGGGGGCTTCATATCTGAGCACTTCTTCGAGCGCATGGGGAATCAGTGATGAATCTTCACAGATAGCTTGCCATAATTGCGGACGCTCAAGCATGATTTTTAAGGCATGACCAATTAAGTGTCCGGTGGTCTTGTGTCCTGCAAGTATCAATCCGCACAAAATGATCACTAACTCATTCAAGCTCAAGTCGGAGTTTTGCACATGGGTGATTAAGTCATCTTGAGGTGCATTTTTGCGTTCTTCAATCAAACCAGCAACCGCTTGTTGCATCGCCACAAAACTACGAGCACATTCAACTTGACGCTCTGGTGTTAATTGTGAGGAGAACAACGCCGTCATATCGTAACACCACTTCTTGATGTTTGGCATCATCTTCAAGGGAACGCCGTACATGGTGAGAATCGCTTCCAACGGTAGTGGATAAGCAAATTGTGCAATAATGTCAGCACTACCATCATCGACAAAACTATCAACCAATCTGTTGGCGATCGCCTGGATGGGAGCTTCCATTGCTTGGAGGCGATCTGGTGCAAACACTTTCATAAATGGAGCCCGCAAGCGCTTGTGTTCGTCACCATCGCTATTGACCAAGTCTGCAACAAAGGGAAAACCTTGTCTGAGCACTTCGATAGTTTCTGGAGTATAGTTGACAATCGGTTGAAGATTACCCGCAGAAGAAAACTTGGCTGGGTCTTTGAGTACACTGAGTATGTCATTGTAACAAGTCACGACATAGCCATTTAACATCGGGCTGAAAAATATTGGTTGTTCGTTGCGAGCACGCTTGAAGAAAGAATAAGGGTCTTCGAGTTGTGGGCTGCTAAAGGGTTGAAACTCATCTCCAATGTGAGGACATTTTTTTTGTGCATCCATTTGCGATACCGTTTTCATCATTTGGTGATAAGGACAAGCTGTGGGACCAGATGAAGTAGAATCTTCTGAGTACTCAACAGTTGTCGATGGTGTCATCATATCTTTATCCATTTTTCAAATCTCCTAAATCATTGATAAGATTGGTTAATCAGAAAATGTGCTGCAAATAGCTAGCAGTGTATGCAATGTTGATTGCAGTTGGTTGAGTAATATTTAGATGAGTTTTAGATGCTTGAGGGCGTTTGTTCTCCTCTGTTTTCTTTCTAGGGGGAGCCATTTTGTTTTATGCACGTCAGACGACACTAATCAATATGACGAAATTATTGAGTAGCGACTAGGTTGGACAATTACGCGTTTTGGGGAAGATTGTTGTAAGGGCGTTGGCGGAGCCTTCGGTACAGTATTCTCTCATGGGGGTAAAAAACCCGGTTTCTGTCGCCCTTAAAGACTGATTTTCCGTTGCGCCAACGTAAAAGTTACCGGGTTTTTGGAATTTCTGTATCGGCGCTCTACTGATTTCGTGTATCGATCACTTCAACTCTATCGTGGTGGATAGTATTTCTATCTCCAATGCTACCCTCACGGAAAGTTTCATCAGAACTGTAATGACCGCCCTCTTTTGACTCCAGTAAAGGTATAAATTTCCGAATGAGTCCAATGGTAACAGCAGGAAGTTCTAGTTGGGGAGTAAAGCCAACGTCGTCTAGGTGATAAAAAATACGAACTGCTTGTGGATTCATTGTAGCAAGACGGCGACCTACATCGGGTCCAGTGTATTCTGACTTTTGACCCCAAATGATAGCTGTGGGAACAGTTAACTGAGTGATATACTGAGACAAATCAAAGGATAAGTCCCCACGTACGAAAGCTAGAGCTGCATACTCTGCATTAAACTGTTGGGCAGATTGCTCGTATGCCTCCACAATTTCAGGATAAACCCTTTCTGCACGCGCAAATTGGCGTTGTTCTAAGAAACTGCGAATCCCAAAACTGTTAGAAACCCCAGCCATGTAGAAAAATCGATCCAAAACTGGGATATTCACAACTTGAGCTGAGAAACTACGACGGTAGTCTTGTCCGAATTCCGCTAGACCAGCGGGTGTGATTAAAATCAAAGACTTAAATAAATCAGGACGAAGAATCGCAGCACGGATAGTGAAAGCAGCTGTCAAACCAGAGGCGATCGCAGTCGTAGGAACATTGCACGTTTTTTCTACAAACTCAATGATACTGTTAATATAATCATCAGGTTTATAGGTTCTCGCTGGATGGTCAGAACGTCCCCACCCAATCAAATCCGGTGCTACGATGCGATACTCTGTAGCAAAAGCAGGATAAACCTTAGACCACTCATAAGCAGAAGACCCACCACCAAAAGCGTGTAAAAAAACAAGTGTTTTGTCGTTAGATTTCTCAACATTTGAGTCAGACCACGGCTTGTCAACAGCGGTGTAATACACCATTCTACCTAACGCAGTCATTACATACTTTTCACCAAAACCAGAAGGCAAAAACATAATAATACACCTTTTATACTCAATTACCTCAATCGTGAACACTAAACATAAAAATGTGCATCAATCTAAAGTTAAATTTGAAAATAGTTAACAAACAATCATCCCTCTTAGCACCTTTGCGACTTTGCGTGAGAAGAAAGTCTAATCCCCCCATCAAAATCAATAAAATCCTTCCCTCTGGTAGATAGCTCAAAACAAACACCAACAGTTAATGTAGAAAAATAAGGAAAATTTTAGAATTTAAAACTTTATAGATAAAGCGGAGCGACAGTCATGGCGGAGCTTCCCCATAAACCTTGGACTCGGAAATTAGAAGATATCCTGAATGAACTTAATGTCTCCGCCAAACAAGGGCTTTCTGAATCCGAGGTTGAACACCGACGCAAGCAATACGGAGAGAATCGCCTCCAGGAAACAAAAGGTAAAAGTGCTTGGCAAATCTTCATTGAGCAGTTTAAAAGCTTAATTATAGGCATATTAGCTGTTGCAGCAGCTCTATCATTTGCCTTTAGCCAATGGATTGAGGGAATCGCCGTCATAATAGCCATCATTATTAATACTGCTATAGGTTTCTTCACAGAATATAAAGCCGTGCGCTCAATGGAGGCGCTACAAAAACTGAGCCGCACCACAACCAAAGTGCGTCGTGAGGGGAGAATTCAAGAAATTTCCGCAGAAGAACTTGTACCAGGAGATATTGTCGTTTTGGAAAGTGGTGATGCGATCGCAGCGGATTTGCGCTTGATTGAAGCCTCGAACCTGCAAGTCAACGAATCATCACTAACAGGGGAATCAGTTCCTGTAGGAAAAACCATAGATCCCCTAGAGGAAGACCTTCCCCTCGCAGACCGCAACAATATACTTTACAAAGGTACAGCCCTGACTCGCGGTTCAGGGGAAGGGGTGGCGATCGCAACTGGAATGAACACAGAGTTGGGTCATATTTCCGAATTAGCGGAACGAGCGGGACAGGAAGAAAAAACACCCCTAGAAAAGCGCCTTGACGAATTGGGACAATGGTTGGTTTGGGTGACAATCGCGATTGTCGTTGTCGTGGCAATCTCAGGTATTCTAGTTGGTAGAGACATTTTTGTCATGGTGGAAACCGCGATCGCCCTAGCTGTGGGTGCGGTTCCGGAAGGATTACCAATTGTAGCGACAGTCGCCCTAGCGCGGGGAATGTGGCGCATGGCGAAACGTCACGCGTTAATTAATAAACTCTCCGCTGTTGAAACTTTGGGAGCAACCAGTGTCATCTGTACCGATAAAACCGGGACGCTCACTGAAAATCAGATGACCGTCACCCGATTGATAACAGAATCTGGCGAAATTGAAATCACTGGAGAAGGTTTAGAAGCAAAAGGTGAGTTCAAACGCAATAATCAAACGATTCGTCCATCGGAGGATAAGGTTTTGCAAGCAGCACTAGAAGTAGGGGTGCTGTGTAACAATGCGGCTTTACAACCTGAAGGGTCAAACGAGAGTCGAGTTGTTGGCGATCCAATGGAAGTGGCGCTTTTAGTTGCTGGTGCAAAAACTGGTCTTTATCGAGAACAGTTACTCAAACAAATACCAGAAGTTCGGGAAGAAGCATTCGATCCAGACTTGAAAATGATGGCAACTATTCATAATATAGATAGTCAGTACCAATATGCTGTTAAAGGCGCACCCGAAGCTGTTCTCAATGCTTGTACTCGCATCCTCACAGACGCAGATGAAAAACAGATGGGTGAACAAGAGCGCCAGGAGTGGAAAGAACGGGGCGATAGATTAGCAGCACGCGGATTGAGACTTCTTGCATTAGCACAAAAAACGGCTGCAACTCAAGATGTTCAACCTTATGAAGATTTGACTTTTTTAGGTATTGTTGGATTAGTAGACCCACCACGGGAAGAAGTGCGTCCGGCGATTAAGGAATGTCAAGAAGCTGGGATTCGAGTGATTATGGTGACAGGTGACCAAGCCGTGACTGCGCGTAATATTGCGATCGCAGTCGGTTTAACTGATGACAAAGAGGCGGATGTAGTTCAAGGTAAAGATTTGAAAAGTCCTGATGAATTATCCCCCGAACAACGCCGTCGCATCATCCAGACTTCCATTCTAGCGAGAGTTAGTCCAGAGCAAAAGTTAAATCTAGTCACCCTACATCAACGCGCCCAAGCAGTTGTCGCCATGACAGGTGATGGCGTTAACGATGCACCAGCGCTGCGAAAAGCTGATATTGGCGTAGCAATGGGACAACGGGGAACGCAAGTCGCAAAAGAAGCAGCTGATATGGTGCTTCAAGATGATGCCTTTTCTTCCATTGTTGCAGCTGTTGAACAAGGACGAGCAATTTTTAACAATATTCGCAAGTTTACAATTTATCTGCTGTCAGGGAATGTGGGCGAGATTATCTTAGTAAGTGTTGCTTCATTATTAAATGCACCCTTACCACTGCTACCGCTTCAGATTTTATACATCAATGTTGTTAATGATGCTTTTCCCGCACTGGCTCTCGGTGTAGGGGAGGGTGAACCTGCTTTGATGAAGCGTCCACCTCGCCCAGCAAAAGAGCCTATCCTCACTCGGCGTCATTGGTTGGCGATCGCAGGTTATGGTTTGGTTATTGCAGCTGCGTTAGCGGGAGCTTTGGCGATCGCTTTAACTTGGATGGGTATGACGCAAGAGGAAGCCGTCACAGTCACATTTATGACTTTGGGTTTTACGAGGCTTTGGCATGTCTTCAATATGCGCGATAAAAACTCTGGGTTGCTACGCAATGAGATTACTCAAAATCTCTATGTCTGGGGAGCACTTGTCTTTTGTACGGGTTTGCTGCTAATTGCTGTTTATGTTCCTTTTCTGTCAGCTGTGCTTCAAACGGCTGACCCTGGTGTGAGAGGTTGGTTGTTGATTTTTGGGATGAGTTTTGTTCCTTTGGTGGTTGGACAGGTGGTTAAGTTAATCAGACGACCGTGAACTAAAGTTCCGGCTGAAAGCTTAAACCCATTAAAATGGGTTGTATCATTTACAGCTATCTTCAGGTAAATAGACCACAGTAGGGGCGAACGGCTGTTCGCCCTTACTATCCTTACCATCCTTACCATCCTTACCATCCTTACCATCCTTACCATCCTTACCATCCTTACCATCCTTACCGTCCTTACTTTGGGTGTGGTTCATTTACAAATTTATGAAAAGTAGTACTAAGCGATACTGCTAAAATTTCCTCCCAGGCTTCTTTGTCAAATTTGTAAGAAAATTTTAGATGTACACCTACCAACAGCAACATTATGTCCACAGTATCGGAGGTTATTGCTTGTCCTCTATGTCGTAGAGCTTCTATGGAAGTACCACAGCCGTGTGACAGGTGTTGCGATCGCTTTCAACAAGAATTAGAAAAAATGCCTTCTGTGTTGGATTTAACCCCTTCTAGCATACAAAGGCAGGATGAAAGACATATTACACTGACAAAACCCTTACGTACGGAATTATTTCGCTCTCCTATTATCTCTTTCTTATACGAGCGACTCTTACCTCCACTTTGGGCTTTAGGATTGCGAAACTCCGGCGGTATAGAGGCAGAATTCCACCTATGCACTGAATTTTTTGATCATAACCCAATAATTATCGCAGATATTAGCTGTGGCACAGGCATTATAGCACGACGCTTAGCAAAATGGGGTCAGTGCCAACAAGTTATAGCGCTGGATTACTCAGAAACAATGTTAGGGCAGTTGCAACAACAAATGCAACGAGAAGGTCTATTACCGTCAAAGATTGTTATTATCCGCGCTGATGTAGAAGCACTACCCCTAGCACCAAACTCCATAGACGCTATCTACGCAGGAGCTGCAATGCACTGTTGGTCTAATCCTATGGAAGGAATACGTAACATTTACCAAGCGCTACGTCCTGGTGGAAAGCTGTTTGCAACCACCTTTTTGAAACCATTTCCAAGTATTGTATTTCAATTCTTTTCACCAGAAGAACTACGACACATTCTCCTCACAGCAGGTTTTTGTACCGATAACATACAGATAGACACACGTGGCTTGTACGGGATTATGAAGTGTATCAAGTAGACACAGTAAGATATGAGTGCATAAACATCAATCTTTCCCCTTAGTTAACAACAGAGGCGGTTGAAACCACCGCCAAACACTAAACACAAAGGGGATATAAAATAATGGACGCGACAATTTTACTCGAGCAATGCCAACAAGCCAACTTTGAAAAAGGAAAAAAAATCACCATCCTCGGTGCAGGGATTGCAGGTTTAGTTGCAGCTTATGAGTTAGAGCAACTTGGTCATGAAGTTGAGATTCTTGAAGGTAGCCCACGCATTGGTGGACGGGTGTGGACACATCGCTTCGGGGATCAACCCGATGCACCCTATGCCGAACTTGGTGCAATGCGTATTCCCAGCGACCACGAACTTACGTTACATTACGTACAGAAGATGGGTCTCAATGACAAGCTGTGCAAGTTTATGACCGTGTTCGAGGAAAGCAATGCTTGGATGAACATCAACGGACAGGTTCTGAAGATGAAAGATGCTCCCAGAGTACTACAGCAAACTGAGGGTGGTATCTTTTCTGACACTCGTTACAGCGAACAAACCCGCTTATTTGCAGCTTGGCTTAAAACCATCATCAATACTATCGCTCCAGGTAATCTCCGTTCTGATTTTGAGCGCGACCTGTCTTCACACTTGATGGATGAATTGGAGCGCTTGGATCTAGACCCCTACTTTAGTTGTGATGGGGAAACTATCGATTTGCACTCGTTCTTAAAGTCAAATCCCAGTTTCCGCGCCAAGTGCTCCCAAGGGTTGGATATTTTCCTGGGCGACATCATGACCGAAACCAGCCATGATTTGTTACAACTTCAAGGTGGGATGGACCAACTCATCCAACGTTTGGCTGCTTCTATCACAGCTTCAATTCAGTGTAACTCTGAAGTTGTCGCACTGCACGTGCAAAAAGACCATGTTGAGATTACTTACAAACAAAACGGACAATTACACACCCGTCGTTGCGACTACGTCTTATGCACCATCCCCTTCAGCATACTCCGCAAGCTGGAACTAAGCGGCTTTGATGATGACAAGCTTGATTCGATTCACAACACCGTCTACTGTCCTGGAACCAAAGTCGCGTTTCACACCCGCGAGTCCTTCTGGTCTGCTGATGGTATCAAAGGTGGTGCTTCCTTCAGTGGTGAAGGTGTGCGTCAAACTTATTACCCAAGTGTGAAGTTTAACCCCAACAGTGGTAGTGTAATGTTAGCGAGTTACACCATCGGTGATGATGCCGATCGCATGGGAAGGATGACCGAGCCAGAACGCTTTGAGTACGTGCAAAACACTGTCAGCAAGATTCACCCCCAACTGAATGCACCTGGTATGATTGTAGACAAAGCCTCTATTGCTTGGGGTGATTACAAGTGGAGTGCAGGTGGATGCACGATTCACTGGGATGATAGCGAATCGAATTACCTTGCTGCTCAAAGACCCCAAAACACTTTGTTCTTTGCTGGCGAACACTGCTCTCGTTTCCCCGCTTGGTTACAAGGTTCGATTGAGTCGGCGCTAGAAGCCGTTTGCGATATCGTTCGCCATCAGCCCATACCATCGACTTTTGTAAGACTCAGTTCTGGAAGCAAAAAGGCTCAACCACTCACAGTTGCAGTCGGCTAGTACGCAAAAATTTCACAAGTTAGTGTTCATTTTATTCAGCTTTAATCCCTTTTGTTTAACCCGCAAACTGCGGGTTTTTCTGATGTCATGGGATTTGAGGAAATGCGATCGCATCCTTAAATTTCATCTACATTTTTCTTTATATGCATAAAATAAACTTAAACATCAATCAATTTTGGGATTTTTCTAAATTAGAAATAATCTTTATAATTAAATTTGACTATCATAACAAAAATACTTATTTATTTTATATCTTCTTGTGTCAGTCTAGCAACTGCTTATAAAGTATTGCAATGAATTAATAGAGCCTGATATATAAAATGTAAGCATATGTATATCGGGAATGGTTCATTTGATGTTGAAGTGTTGGAGAGCTTTAAGAGCGCAGCTACAAAAGCAATACCTAATACACATGAGTTTTTCAGGAGCTAGCCCAAATTTTCTACACAAATAAATTACACTGCCAATATCGCTTTTTGGTATACAAAATGCATAATTCAATTTATCTGTCACTCAGTAGTATAAAGGAATTAAGATATCAGGAGTGCATAAGTTAAAGTCAAATACAATCCATACCAACTATGCCATCAGATTATTCAGGATTAAATTTTCGAGGACAAGATTTTAAGCATAAAGACTTGAGGGGCGCTAACTTTAGTGATGCAGATATCCGAGGGGCTAATTTTACTAGCGCTAACTTAACAGGAGCAAACTTTAGCCGTGGGAAGCTTGGGTTGCAAAAGCAGTGGACTACTGTGCTCGTGCTTATTTCATGGTCACTATCTGCAATTGCAGGATTTTTATCTGCTTTTGTTGGAGCGGTAATAGCACTGATAGTTGAAAGTCCAAAATTAGAAAATCAAGTTTCAGGTTGGGTTGTTTTAATAGTAGTTATTATTATCTTTAGAGTTATAATTCGCCAAGAGTTAAATTCAGTCTTTGCTGGAGCCTTTGCCGGAGGTGTCGCCTTTGCCGTCGCCGGAGCCGTTGTTGGAGCTAGTGCCAAAATTGATGTCTTCGCTGGAGCCTTTGCCGGAATTATCGCTGGAGCCGGAGCCTTTGCTGGAGCCTTTGCTGGAGCCTTCGCCATCGCCGTCGCCGTCGCCGTCGCCATCACTGTCTCCTTGGCCTTCGTCGTTGCCTTCGCCTTCGCCTTTGCCGTTGCCGGAGCCGTTACTGGAGCCTTAGCAGGAGTTGTAGCCGTCGCTGGAGCTTTTGCCGGAGCCTTTGCCATTGTCGGAGCCTTTACCGGAGCCTTCGTCGGAGCCGGAGCTTTTGCATTATTAAGTATTTATATCAGTAGGCAAGCATTAAAAGGAAATGAGAAGTATGCCCTGATTCGCAACATGGCGATCGCTTTTGCAGCTATCGGTGGTACGAGTTTTTATGGTGCCGATTTAACCGATGCCAATTTTACAAATGCTACTCTCAAAAGCACAGATTTTAGAAAAGCTAACTTGACTCGCACTTGTTTCTTGAATGCCAAAAAATTAGATTGCATTCGTCCTGGTTCAACTTACTTACAAAAAGCAGAAGTCTGTCAAGTACTCGTGACAGGACAGGGACAAGATAAAAACTTTGACCGTCTTGACCTGCGTGGAGTCAACTTTAAAGGTGCTAATTTGGTAGATACGAGTTTTATCGGTGCAAACCTGAGTGAAGCTAACTTACAAGATGCCAATTTATCAAGAGCAAAGTTGGTGCAAACACAGTTAAACAGAACTGATTTTACAGGCGCAACACTCACAGGGGCTTATATCGAAGATTGGGGAATCACCAGTGCTAGTAAATTTGATAAGGTGCAGTGTCAATATGTTTATATGCGACTTCCTACTAAAGATAATCCTGAACCCCTACGCAAACCAGATAACAATAAAGAAGTCTTTGGAGATGGAGAGTTTGGGGACTTTATCAAACCCATTTTTGACACCCTTGACCTTTATCATAATCAAGGTGTTGACCCCCGTGCTATAGCCATTTCCTTTAAACAATTAGCAGAAAACCATCCTAATGCAGACCTGCGAATTGTGGGGATGGAAGTACGAGGGGAAGATAAATTGTTAATCAGAGCAAAGACTGCGCCTCAAGCTGACAAGTCTGTATTAAATGCGGAATATTTTGAGACCTACAATCACATTAAAGGTTTACCAGAACGAGAGATTAAATTATTGTTAGCCGAAAAAGATAATAGAATTCGTAGCTTGGAAAATATGGTAGTAACGGCGCTGCAACGTCCTAGTTTTTATGCTCAAACTTATCAAAACCAAGGAGATATTATGCCTGATAACTCAGAAAATTCTACCTATAACTTAAACAATGCTAAATTTGGTGGTGGCTTCGCTGGCACTGGCGGAACCCAAACAGGTGGAACCTTCTATGATTATTCATCAAACCCAAGTTTAGCTGAAGCCGCAACAGAAATTCAACAGATTTTACAACGGCTAGAAGCTACCAATCCAACCACAACCAGTACTGATAAAAGAGCCGTCGTCAATCAAGCTATTGATGAAATTGAGAACAATCCTGTTATAAAAGCGAAAGTTGTTACTGCTCTCAATTCCAGTAGCACCGAAGCATTCAAAGCCGCCATTAACCATCCCTTAGCTAAAAACATGATGCCATTTCTTGAGGAATTGCTAGAAACAAATTAGCAGATGTTTTGAGAGCGATCGCCCTATATTAATAAATTTTAAATTACGAACTACGAATTACGAATTACGAATTATTTGGTCATATCATATGATACTCTTATAGCTACAATTACGCCATTTCCCAGTCTTCCTCTCCCCAAATTTAAATAAAAGAGTATGGACTTATCCGGTCAGCAGCGTAGAGAGTTAAAAGAAGCTTTTATAGATGCTTTCCCCGACAAAGCATCATTAGAGCAGATGTTATCGTTTGAATTGGATAAAAATCTAGATGCCATTGCCGGAGGGGGAAGTTTAGAAAATATTGTTTTTTCTTTAATCAAAACCGCAGCGGCTCAAGGATGGGTTCTTGATTTGATTGATGCGGCACACAGGTCAAACCCTAGAAATCAACGTTTAAAAGCTATTGCCGAACAATTCTTACAAAATGGCTCAAATGAAACGCCTTCTAGTTCCTTGTCTAACACCTCTGGCAAGCAACAGAGCCATCATACCTCTTACTATAATTTCAGTAACGCCAAATTTGGTGGTGGTTTTGCTGGTACTGGTGGTACTCAAACTGGCGGTACTTTCTACGATTATTCCTCAAACCAAAATTTCACTGAAGCCGCAGCCCAAATCCAGCAGCTACTCAAGCAACTTCAACAAACCAATCCCAGCATAACTGAAACTGAGAAAATCATAGTCGCAGCTAAGGCAGCTGAGGAAATCAACAACAATCCCACACTGAAAGCACGGGTGATTGGGGCGCTAAAGTCGGGGGGTAAGGAAGCATTTAAAGAAGCAGTAGACAACCCAATCGTCAACGTTCTAGTCGCAATTATTGAGGGTTGGCAAGAAGCAGAGTAGGTTGGTGAATGCTGGGCTCCTACTTGTGTTGTAGGCGATCGCCCTCCATCAAGAGTTGCGTTTTCGACCTTTGTGCGATCACGATTCTGAGCAATCGTCACAGCTACAGCCCACGTTTCCCCCAGAGCTATTTGTACTGACGTGCGATGGCGCGGAGCGCCCAAGGGAGGAGATCGCATTTCAAGTTATCTAGTGCATAAGTTAAGCATCTGTCCCTTATTAATAAGTAGCCAGACCAAATAATTACACAAAATTCGCGCTAAACCTTTATCTAGCCTGGAATTTAATGTGCAATTATTTCTGTCTGATTAGAAGCTAAAAACTTCAGTAGTTATCTCTACAAGGTGAGAAAGATGAAAAAACTGATTGCTGCATTGATTGGTTTACCTATAGCCTTAGCAGCAACTGTCGGAGATGATATAATCAAGCTTATTGCCAGGAACGGAGATGATGTTGCAAGGGGAGTTTCTGGCATTGCCAGGAACGGAGATGATGTTGCAAGGGGAGTTTCTGGCATTGCCAGGAACG
>JAWQFQ010000045.1:4876-4985 GCA_035967975.1 Scytonema sp. PMC 1070.18 | reverse complement strand
GAGATGATGTTGCAAGGGGAGTTTCTGGCATTGCTCAGTCAGGAGATGATGTCACAAGGGGAGTTTCTGGCATTGCTCAGTCAGGAGATGATGTCACAAGGGGAGTTTC
>JAWQFQ010000045.1:0-4776 GCA_035967975.1 Scytonema sp. PMC 1070.18 | reverse complement strand
TGGCATTGCTCAGTCAGGAGATGATGTCACAAGGGGAGTTCCTGAGATTGCTCAGCCAGGAGATAATGTTGTAGTACAAGTAGCGCCACCTCCTAGCGTTCTTAACTCTCAACAAGCAAAAGCAGCTGTCCGTAACGACGTACTTCAAGCCATTTCATCAGGAGTCAATAAAAATTCTACTGAGGAGCTATTGGCAATAGCTCGGCAAGCAAATGAGGAGCAATCTCGGCAAACGGGTGTCTTGTTATCGGATGCAGCGCTATTGGCAATTGTGTACCAAGCAGGCGCAGGAACCGCTGCTCCCAGGGAGCAATAATACAATACACATCAGCTCCCGCTCCTAAATTCTCTTATCCAAGAAGCGAAAATTATTTCGGACATAGATTAAGCTGAGGTTGTAAAGTTAGGAGATGCTCAATGAGCACCAAAGCAGCAGTAGTAAAACTCATTCTACTTTCAATTTTTTGATGCCTATTGAGGTTCTATGACTATATTAGTATCAAGAAAATGAGGAGTATTATAATAGCAAGCTATGAATATTCAAAATGAAGATTTTAAGCTTTATAATGATTACGAATCAAGAATAAATCGGTATAAACGAGAACTAGAAAAAGCGATTGAGCAAGAACCAAATAGTATTAACAGAAAAATTTACTATCAATTAAAGAATGTACAAACAGCTTTAGAACTTACGGATGAAGCCGTAGCAGTAGCTTATATTAGTTTAGGAAATGACCTAAAACAGCAGGGTTATCCAAAGACAGATGTTATATCTATATTTGAAGAAGCAATTCGCATTAATTGTAAGGTTGCAGCAGCTTATACTGCGCTAGGAACTATATTATATCAGCAAGGTCACAAAAAAGAAGCTATCAAAAAACTGGAAACGGCTAGAAGTTTATTCATAGAGCAAGGGATAAATGCTGAAGCCGATAGGGTTCAGCATTTAATTGAGGAACTGCATAAAAGTAACAATTTTTTGTCGCATATTACAAGGTTCTTAGTTAGCTCAAGAGAAACACCTCAACCTATTGAGGATCGCCGTTCAGATGATGAAATGAGCCGACGAGTTGCGCGTCTTGAAAAGCGTCCTAACGTTCACCATCAAGGAGATATTGTGTCAGAGAAATCAAATTACACTTTTAACAACTCAAAATTCGGTGGTGGCTTCGCTGGTACTGGGGGAACTCAATCAGGAGGCACATTCTACGACTATTCCTCAAACCCCAGTCTAACCGAAGCAGCAGCAGAAATTCAGCAGCTTTTGCAGCAACTAGAAGCTAACAATCCAACTACAACTAATGCTGACAAAAGAGCAGTTGTCAATCAAGCGATTGAGGCCATTGAGAATAATCCAGCTTTGAAAGCAAAGGCGATCGCTGCTTTAAACGCAAGTGGATCAGAAGCGCTAAAAGGTGCAATTAACCATCCGCTTGCTAAAAACATGATGCCATTTATTGAAGAGTTAGCAGATTAAGTTTAACTTATGTCAGACAAATACAATCTCAGCAACGCTAAATTTGGCGGTGGTTTTGCAGGAGACGGAGGAACTCAGATAGGTGGGACTTTCAACGATTACTCATCGGCTGATGCAGCTACCAAAACCAACACCTTTGTCAAAACAATCCTGATTTTAGCAGCCAATCCTAAAACCACCTCATCCCTACGATTAGATGAAGAAGTCAGAGAAATTGATACGGGATTACAACGAGCTAAAAAGCGGGAGCAATTCGACCTCAAGCAGCGGTGGGCTGTGCGGGTGCGGGATGTGTCTCAAGCGCTGTTGGACTTTGAGCCGCAAGTGGTTCATTTTAGCGGACACGGTACGGGGGAAGATGGTCTAGCCCTAGAGGATGAAACCGGAAACGTGCGGTTAGTGGAGACTGCTGCATTGGCTCAACTCTTTAAATTGTTTGCCAATACAGTTGAATGTGTTGTCCTCAACGCCTGTTACTCAGAAGTACAAGCCAAAGCCATTGCCCAACATATTCGGTATGTTATCGGGATGAGCAAGGAAATTGACGATAAAGCTAGTATAGAATTTGCAGTTGGTTTTTACGCTGCATTGGGGGCGGGAAAATCTATTGAGTTTGCTTATGAGTTTGGGTGTAATGCCATTCAAATGGCTAAATTACCAGAACATTTGACTCCTGTACTTATGAAGTTAGAATGATGTTATCTTGCTTGTGAAGATTTTAGATACAAGAGTGCGATGTCGCAAAGTGCTCGTTGTAGACGATCGCAATCGTTAGCGCTCTTTAAAATGCGATCTCCTCCGGTGAACACTTCATGCCATCGTGTGTTTTTTGCGATCGCGACCCTTGGACAACCAGCCATTGTCCTTAAGACAGTGCTAACCTATTCGATAGATCGCAATGGCGTATAAGACCAACTGCTACCAGGTCCAAACTTAAGAACCATTAAATCGGGAGTCATTAGTTCCCAGTACGGTAAATCAAGCTTCTCTTTCTCCGATCTCAGAATGAGGCGGTATCTTTTAAAAAAATCCCCTTCAGGTTGGCGATCGCAACTCAGTTCGAGTTGGGGCGTGAAAGTCGGTTCTGGTTGGAATTCAAGCTTGAAAGCCAGTTCGGGTTGAGGAGCGAAAGTCATTTCGAGATTAGAAGCTTGAACTCCAAAACCTATTAGACACATTCCTTCTAACAGACGAATTTTCTGGTTAATACTTGCGTTGTCTTCCTCTGAGGTTGCGATCGTTTGATGACCGAGTGAGACGCTTCCCCTTTTATCTTGATACATAGACTCCAGCTTCCAAGAAGTTGTTTGTCCGCTTAATATCCAGACCTCTTGTTTGCTCAGTTCGGACTCAACTGAATTTGGAACCGTGGTTCCAAGGTAGAGCCGGAGTTGATTATTATCGGTTAGGCTCACCTGGGAACAGGGTTTGCCTCTCATCCCTAGCATAATTTCTCCAAGCTGTTGCCATTCTTGCATTCTCGATTGCCTCAGCCAGAGTCTTTTATTCTATTATATTTTAAGTGCTGCTTATGCTTCAAATTTTGATACTTTAGTTTCTCAATTAACAAGCTATTGAGAATTGGCCTGTGGAAAAACTTACGCTGTTTCGTTATTTGAGGGATTTCCGTGAAAAGTCAGTGCTATATCGGCGTAAATAATTGTTAAAGCGCTTCGGGGATTGGAGAGCAAGTTTTTACCCAAAAGTGGTACTTTTTTTGTGACAGTGAGAATTGCAATGGTAAGATTTACAAGTTCCAACGCCGATGAATCAAAAAATGGACGATCTTTTATCAAGAGTTGTTATAGATTTGCAGGAAAAATACAAGCCGCATACCATTATTCTTTATGGTTCGCGTGCTAGAGAGGATTATACTCCTTCAAGTGATATTGATGTTGTTTGCTTTGTGAATGGTGCTACACCAATTCAGGATGCGCGTGAGTTTGAAGGACTTTATCTTGATGCATGGGTGTATGGTTCCGATGCAATGTCAGCCTCTACTGATGAGTTATTACGGATTGCAGATGGCTATTGTCTCTACGATTGTGAGGGGTATGGAGAAGCTTTTTTGAAACAGTTACAGCAGCGTATTGAGCAAGGTCCAAAGCCACTTTCTTCTTCTGAAAAACAGCACACAAAGCAGTGGGTTGACAAAATGGTGGAGCGAGCGAAGAGTTCAGATGTTGAGTCTTTATATCGGCGCTATTGGCTTGCTATTGATTTATTACAGATATACTTTGAGTTACGCGGACGATGGTATTTGGGACCAAAGAAAAGCTTGATATGGTTAAGAGAATATGATTCTATTGGTTATCATCTTTTTTCACAGGTTTACGAGCGCGGTGTTAGATTTGACGATCTTGGTAAGTTGTCTGAATACGTTACAAATATTTAAAAAATAATCTTGCAACTGAATACAGTCAACTCCAGATAAATATTAGAGGCTTGGGAACCAGAGATAGATGATAGGGTCGTTCATCTGTATGGGCTAAGTGATGAAGAATAGAAGATTATTAGAGGAAAATAGCTATGAACTTACAACAAACTCAATTACAAATTGAGTGGCTAAAGCAACAAATGACTTTAACTTTAGATAATCCTAAATCAATTAAATTGCAGGTTAAAAATATCAACTTAGTCCAAAAAGAATTAAGAGCTATTAAAAAAGAGGTAACCTTAGCTATTAAAGAAATTAACCAACAGGCTACACAAACTACTCCTGATAGCATTATCTCAGTAGGACTAGATTTATTTGGAAAACACAAGTTAGCTGGTCAACTGAGACAAAGCACAAGGAGAGCAATTCAATCTGAGAAAATTAGCTTGAGGCAACCTTACATGGATATTAAAGACTATATTGACCAAGTGATATTAGAGGGAGATCAACTGAAATTACAAGCAGAACAATATTTAGCTGAATAGCTCATTCTCAGCTTAATGCTCCCAAAGCGTTAGCCAGGGCGATCGCATCTCCCGTGCTAAGTTCACAAGTTAGGTCAGAAAAATATTATTACCTCTACGGTCATTGGTTGTCTGGTGCAATTGCTTGCCTGGTAAGCTTTTTAAGCATTCTAGGTAGCTTTCGGTTGCCAGGTTTTTAACAAATACTTATGTCTTGCTACACCTATGGCGATCGCCTTATCTGTCGGATTTCCTGGTGTCAATCTCACAGATATGGTGAACCTCGCTCTTAATTTCCTCCGTCTGTAGTCGTGAGGAACGTCACATCACATACTGGACCTTCCCTCAACAACAACGTCTGCCAGAAAATCTCTGCCACCGGGGGCAAAAATCAGTTG